>JBGYQR010000102.1:0-4583 GCA_041839075.1 Porphyromonas sp. | reverse complement strand
GCCGAGCGCGCTGGTGTACGCCCTGGCGACCGAGTGCTTCGTGCCGATACGACTTCGCTCGTGGGAGCCGTCCAGGCGCGAGAGGACGTTACCAAGTACCTCAAGGGGCCCAGCGGTAGCGTCGTCTCTATCGAGATCCTACGCTCGGGCGAGCGCCAGACCCTCTCTGTGGTGCGAGGCCCCGTGCCCGTCTCGTCCGTCTCGTCAGCCTATATGATGTCGGATAGCGTCTTGTATGTACGCCTCAACAAGTGGGGCAGTCAGACGTATATCGAGTTTTTCAATACCTATGTACGCTACCAGCAACAGCACCCCATAGGTGGGCTCGTGCTAGACCTTAGGGACAACGTGGGCGGGTATCTCGAGTCGGCTATTCAGCTGGCGAGCGAGTTTCTCCCCTCGGACAAGGAGGTCGTCTATACGGAGGGGAACAAGTTCCCCCGCGAGTCGTATGTCACCCCTCGCGATGGCATCCTCAAGGACCTCCCGCTGGTCGTGCTGGTCAATGAGAATAGCGCCAGCTCTAGTGAAGTATTCGCCGGCGCGATACAGGACCACGATAGGGGGCTGGTGGTCGGACGACGTACCTTTGGCAAGGGGCTCGTGCAGAGACCTTTTGTGCTGGGCGATAGCTCGGTAGTACGCCTAACGGTAGCCCGCTACTATACCCCTAGCGGACGTAGTATACAGCGCCGATACGACCGAGGGCGCGATGCCTATGCTCAGGACATAGTAGAGCGGTACGTCCACGGGGAGCTCTTCTCGGCTGACAGCATCGCTCAGACCGATACGACGACCTACTACACGGCCGGGGGGCGCGTCGTGCATGGCCAGGGAGGTATCACCCCCGACGTCTTCGTGCCTCGCGATACCTCGTATATCAACTCCTACTACCACCGCCTGGTAGACCATGGTATGATGGTGTACTTCGGCTTTGACTATGCGGACAAGAACCGCGAGAAGCTCTCCTCCTTTGCCTCGGCACGGGACCTGTACCAGTACCTGCGCAGTCAGACCAATCTGCTCTACGACTTCGCCTATTATGCCCAGGCCAATGGCGTCCCCATACGCACGACCTTGCTGCAACGCTCGAGCGAGCGTATCCTGGTGGATATATACTCGGTGATCGCCTTCAATGTCTCCCGAGAGGCTGGGGCTGACTACGAGATACTCAACGAACTCTCCCAAGAGGTGCGCATCGCCCTAGGGCTCATCCAGCGAGGGCAGTGGCGCCCCGACCTCTCTGGCACTAAACCTGACCTTACGTGGACAAACCCTCCCTCCGCAAATCTCTGAGAGCCCTCGGGCGAGCTCTGCCTGAGAGCGAACGCCTCGAGCGCTCACGGAGCGTAGTCGCTCAGCTCAAGGGGCTCCTAGAGGATATTCGCCCTCAGCGCCTGGCGTTGTATATGGCCATGCCCGATGAACCCGACCTCAGAGAGCTTCTGGACGACCTAGCAGAGCGCTGTGAAGTCTGTTTGCCGAGGGTAAGGAGTGCCGAGGATATAGACTTCGCTCGCTACCAGGGACGTGAGACGCTCGTTGAGGCAGGAGGTTTCGGCATCCTAGAGCCAAGAGCAGAGCTCGAGCCCATCTCTCCCAGTTCGCTCGATGTAATAGTCGTACCTGCTATGGCTTACGACAAAGCGGGCTATCGCCTGGGGCGTGGTCGAGGCTATTATGATAGATACCTTCAGAGGACAAGAGCCTATACGATAGGCGTTACCCTAGATATTGATCCAGAGGCCTCTTGGGCGATTGACGACTGGGATGTCCCTATGGACGTCGTCCTGCGTCCGCGATAGAGAACTCACCTCTATGACCTATACAGAA
This sequence comes from Porphyromonas sp., assembly GCA_041839075.1. Taxonomy (GTDB): domain Bacteria; phylum Bacteroidota; class Bacteroidia; order Bacteroidales; family Porphyromonadaceae; genus Porphyromonas. The sequence goes on along the minus strand of JBGYQR010000102.1, from coordinate 2,750 downwards.
TATAAATGACCCCTATGCAACATGCAGCTCGGGCGGGACAGATGCTCGGACTGCTTTTTATAGTCAAGTACTTTTGCTTGATGTACATCCTTGAGGTGCCGGCCTTGCGGTTCCTCTTCCTCCTTGGGACGGTGGCTGTCCCCTTTGTCGCCTATCGACTGACGCGATCCTACCGCGACGCCCTCCCCGCGGAGGCTCCATTCCCCTTCATGATTGCTTGGGCGCATGGGGTGTTTCTCTACCTCTTTGCGACCCTATTGGTGCTCATCCCGCACTACCTCTTCTATACCGATGTCTTCCTCGAGCAGATCCCTCTCTTGGAGGCACGTCTAGAGGAGGCCTATCTCGGCGATCCGCGTAGAAAGATCATGATGGATCGCCTCCTCGGTGGGCAGGGCCTGGGAGACTTCCTCCGTGGATGGCTCGCCAGCACCTCGACCTTTGAGAAACTTTGGCGCGACTTCTCCGTCAATCTCTTTTGGGGTTCGCTACTGAGCCTCGTCAATGCCCTCTTCCTAAAGCGTAGTGGCTCGGCCATGCGTTAGCCCCGATCCTCCTAGACCCAGCAATCGATACGTATGGATATATCTGTCGTCATCCCCCTGTACAACGAGGCCGAGTCTCTGCCTGAGCTAGAGGCCTGGATCCGTCGTGTGATGGAGGCTCAGGGGCGTAGCTACGAGATTATTTTTATCAGTGATGGTAGCACCGATGCCTCGTGGTCGGTGATACAGGACTTGCAGACGCGCAACCCCTATATCAGAGCTATCAAGTTTAGGCGCAACTATGGCAAGTCGCCCGCCCTGCAGTGTGGCTTTGTCAGAGCCCAGGGGGAGGTAGTCATTACGATGGATGCCGACCTGCAAGACTCCCCCGACGAGATCCCCGAGCTGTATCGGATGATTGTGGACGAGGGCTACGACCTGGTGAGCGGTTGGAAGCGCAAGCGCTACGACCCAGTGCTGAGCAAGAATCTACCCTCCAAGCTCTTCAACGCCACGGCACGCAAGCTCTCGGGGATCAAGAACCTCCACGACTTCAATTGTGGCCTCAAGGCCTATCGCCTTGAAGTCGTGCGTAGCATTGAGGTCTACAATGACATGCACCGCTACATCCCCTACCTGGTCAAGAATGCAGGCTTTGTACGCATTGGCGAGAAGGTGGTACAGCACCAGGCACGCAGGTATGGGCAGACGAAGTTTGGCCTCGACCGCTTCTTCAAAGGGTACCTGGATCTGCTGACGCTTTGGTTTACCTCGACCTTTGGGCGCAGGCCCATGCACTTCTTTGGCCTGGTGGGAAGCCTGATGTTTCTAGTCGGCTTTGTAGCTCTCCTGGTCGTACTGGGGGATAAGCTGATGCACATCCTAGATGGGACGCCAGCCCCGTTGGTGACGGATCGCCCCTATTTCTTCGTGTCCCTCACGGCGATGATCATTGGTGTACAGCTCTTCCTCTCGGGCTTTATTGCCGAACTGCTTTCAAGACAAAACCCTGACCGCAACAGCTATGCTATCGAACAAGAAATCTAGCCTCCTCGCCCTCGTCCTCCTGCTTCCTCTCCTCTCGCTCGCTACCCTCGGGTGCTCCCAGGGCAAGAGTGCTGAGGCCTATACCGAGCTGTCTGGAGAGCGCTTCCATACCTACTACCGCATCAAGTACAAGGGTACGACCGATTACAGCAAGCAGGTGGAGGCCACGTTTGAGGCGTTTAACCATGCCCTCAATCCCTTTGATTCAACGAGTCTAATGACGGCCCTCAATAGGGGCTATACGACCAAGACGGATAGCATGGTGCGCCACGTGTGGCGTGCCTCCCAGCGTATAGCCGAGGCCAGCTCGGGGAGCTATGACGTTACTTGTGCTCCGCTCATCAGTGCCTGGGGGTTTGGCTTCGATAGTGCCAGGCGTATCTCTCCGGAGCTTATCGACAGCCTGCGTAGCTTCGTGGGCTATCAGATGGTTAGCCTCGTAGGCGAAGACCTCATTAAGCAGGACCCCCGTATCGTCATCGACTTCTCCTCAATATCCAAGGGCTATTGCAGCGACCTCGTGGGAGAGATGCTCGCTAGAGAGGGGGTCACGGACTATATGGTGGAGCTCGGAGGGGAGATTGCCTTTCGGGGTAAGAACCCATACGGCGAGCCCTGGCGTATAGGCATCAGCAAGCCCACCGATGATACCCTGGGGATGCAGGACGTAGAGCTCATCGTGGCTCTCGATCGCCCCTCGGGGGGGCTCGCCACTTCGGGCAATTACCGCAACTATTATATCCAAGATGGCAAGAAGATTGCCCACACCATCGACCCCCGCACGGGTTATCCTACCCAGACTGATGTATTGAGTGCGACCATCCTCGCTCCTAGCTGTATGATGGCTGATGGTCTGGCCACGGCATGTATGACGATGCCGTCGGAGCGCATCCCCGCCTTCCTGGCTCAGTTTGAGGGTGTCGATTACCTTCTCATCCTTGGAGGCGGAGCGGATGGACGCTTCCGTACACTCCAGAGCCCTGGCCTCAAGATCATTAACCCGTAGAGGCAGAGTAGTCGCCCTCGGCGGTTTGCTCCCTCGCTAGATATATAAGACCCCGCCCCCTCAAGCCATTCTTGAGGGGGCGGGGTCTTATGGAGTAACTGATCTAGCCTTGGGCGTCTTAGATACCAGCAGCGGGCTGGTCGCTCTCGGGTAGCTTGAAGTCTACGAAGCACAGGGCTGCTAGAGCCGTTCCGTAGCGCTTCTGGATGGTG
>JBGYQR010000101.1:0-3370 GCA_041839075.1 Porphyromonas sp. | reverse complement strand
CTAGGAATGAAGAAAAAATCATTCCTAAACTATCGAATAATGATGGGGATAGATGTCATCATTGCCATAGTTTCTCTTGTAGTGGCCTATGCTTTGATTGATGAGATGCACCCGATCTCATACGCTACTCGCTCTCCTTGGGAGCTCTTTTGGGGAGGGATATTGCTACTCGCCGTTACTCTGACGACAAGCTACTATTCGAGCCTATCGCGTCAGTCTTTTCGATATGCGGAGCTGTCTATACGTTTCCGCTCACTTTTCTTCTTGGCGGTCAATGCCTTTATTGTCCCAGGTGGTTTCCTCGCAATACAGATCTTGTATGGACAAGAGGGGTATAGCCTTGCTATCGGAGTCCTTCTTTGCTTGCTCTATGGTATGGTGCTGGTATCGCTGACCATTGTACAGCGCACGCTCTTTACTATCCTGGCTAGGATGGTTTACCGCAAAGAGGTGGTACCTGGTGGTAAGCCAACGATTGTTGTCGGTACAGGAGAGTGGGCTATGACAGAGGCTTCTCGACTAGATGCTCACCCTAAGTACAAGGTGGTGGGGTATCTCTCTTGGGATAAGGCCATGGCGTCGTATCATATCAAGAGTAAGCCCATACTAGTCTTCCACAACGAAGCGAACTTCTTCAGGCTCGTGCGTAAATATGGTATCCAGAGCGTTGTCTTCCCTAGTCGCAAAGACTATCAGAATGATACGCATGGTTTGCTAGCTATATGTGCTAAGCTGGGGATAGAGACCCTCATGCACCCTACACCAGAGGAGGGAGCTGGCTCTAATCAACGAGAGGGACTACGTCCGATCGTATTTGAAGATCTCCTCGAGCGTGATCCCATCAAGCTAGATATAGCTCCTGTAAAGCGGATGTACGAGGGTAAGGTTGTCTTAGTGACTGGGGCCGCCGGGAGTATTGGTAGCGAGATTGTGCGTCAGCTGGCTCGTCTAGATGTACGTCAGTTGATCCTGTTTGACAATGCGGAGACCCCCGTCTACACCATTGAGCAGTATCTCAAGAAGCATCATCCTGCATTGTCCTTTGTCCCCGTTGTAGGCGATGTGCGGCTGAGGGATCGTGTCGAGAAAATCTTTGAAATGTACAACCCTCAGATCGTTTTGCATGCCGCGGCCTACAAGCATGTCCCTCTGATGGAGAGCAATCCTTGTGAAGCTGTGCATGTCAATGTCATAGGAACCAGTCATATAGCAGATTGTTGCCTCAAGTATGGCGTGGAGAAGATGATTATGGTCTCGACAGATAAGGCCGTCAATCCGACCAACGTCATGGGGGCGACCAAGCGAGCTGCAGAGATGTATGTGCAGTCTCTTGGTAGAGCGGTACAGCTTGAGACGATCGAGGGGAAGACTTGCTTTGTGACAACGCGCTTCGGCAATGTGCTTGGGTCTCAAGGTTCGGTCCTGCATCTATTCCGTGATCAGATAGCTAGCGGAGGTCCTGTGACGGTGACGCATCGTCAGATGACGAGGTACTTCATGAGTATTCCAGAGGCTTGCTCTCTAGTCTTGCAGGCGAGTGTGCTAGGGCAGGAGGCTAATATCTATGCCTTTGATATGGGAGAGCCTCATACTATATGGGGGCTGGCCGAACGCCTCATCCGTATGATGGGCTACGAACCACATAAGGATATTCAGATTGTCGAGGGTAGGCTCAGACCAGGAGAGAAACTTTACGAAGAGGTGCTCTCCGCTGATGAAGCCGTGGCATCTACTACTGCCATTGAGAAGATCTTCGTCGCCCGAGCTCGTGAGGTCGATTACCAGATGGCCAAGGAGGGAGTACATGAGCTGTACAAGCTAGTGCTTAAAGTCGATCGCGTGGGGTGTGTGCGAGTGCTCAAGGAGCTTATCCCTGAGTATGTTAGCCAAAACTCAGAGTTTGAGAAGCTCGATCAGCTACCCCCTGCCTCTTAGGTCGGTGGTGGATAAGGAGCATATAGGCATGAGGAGGCTGATAGAGAATAGCCCGAGAGATAGAGCGGGCAGATGATGAAAACGATTGTCAAGCTACTGCTGCTGGTAGGGTTGCTGTTTGGGCTGAAGTATTTGGCTCAGTCTACTGGTTTGCTAGATGCCATCTGGAGAGATATCTCGGCTACCGTAGGGGAAGCGTCGGACTCGACTGATGCTCCTCTCTCCAAGGAGGCAGAGGGCGAGGGCAGACGTAAGGCCTCCAAGGAGAAGCGCTCGACAAACTCTCCCCCCTCTGAGCCATCTCCTGCGCCTAGACCTAGCCCCACCTTTACTCCCGACAAGGTCAAGATACCTCGAGGCACTCATATTCATGGTGATCTGACGCTCCTCGAGCTACCCCGTCTCAGCGAGGGAAAGCAAAACTATTTCATCACCCATCGCCTTGCCTCGGGGGAGGCTAACTACTCGCTCGAGTACGATGTCTCCCGTCGGCATGCTAGGTGGGTGGCTTTTACGTTAGATGCCACTTCCTCTGCCAAGGCCAACCTCAGGCGTACGGATGCTTGGCAGTGGGATCCTATCATCCCCAGTGCTTACTCGACCGAGACGTGGTTTCGTGGATCGGGATATTCGCGTGGCCATCTAGTTGCCTCGGCTGATAGGCTTGCTAGCCGAGAGGCCAACGAGCAGACGTTCTATTACTCTAACGTTAGCCCTCAGCTCCAAGAGCACAATGGAGGTATTTGGCAAAGGCTGGAGCAGTGGTTGCAAAACTTAGGGCGCAACGCCCGCGTGAGAGACGTTGTCTACGTCGCCAAGGGCGGGACGATACGAGACGACCAGGTTGAGCCCAAGCGTATCAAGGGAGAGATGGTCATCCCCAAATACTATTACATGGCCATCGTCGTAGAGAAGGCAGGGCGCTACCAAGGGCTGGCGTTTTGGACCGAGCATAGAGACTACGAGCGTATCCCTCTGCGGGAGCTCTCTCTGAGCATAGATGAGCTGGAGCGTCGTACGGGATTGGATTTCTTCCCTAGCTTCCCAGAGGATCTAGAGACCTCCTTTGAGCGTATGACGATAGAGGATGCACGCTGGCCTGGGTTGTAATCGCAGCCCTCGCCTCGTGGATAATAGAGACGACAAAACGACACCGGCACGTACCACCACAGTGGTACGTGCCGGTGTCGTTTTGTCGTAGGTATACTCGTCGAGACTAGGCTACGACTACCCCCTCGGCGGTAATGCGTAGCGTAATGTCTCTCGTGCCCTCCCGCTCGAGCTCCAGCTCGTAGTAGCTGGTCGATGGCAAGCTGACGATGTCTACATCGTCGATACGATAGCTACTATAATGAGTGGCGAGGTACTGCTGGATAGCCGTCGGGAGTGTGCCAACGAAGTCTACCTCGGTACGTACCCAGGTACCATCGGCCTG
>JBGYQR010000100.1:0-3599 GCA_041839075.1 Porphyromonas sp. | reverse complement strand
CTCGGCACGCGAGGTCAGCTCTTTGAGTTCTTTTGCCATAATGTATAATCTAATCCTTTTGCTTGTTTTGCTTAGTTCCGCAAAGGTACTATTATTTAAGAATGGGAGAGCCTCAGCCTAGGTGCCCCCGCGCCACAGAGAGCGCCCCTAGAGCGCGCTGGCCATTCCCCTCTAGGGGAGAGTGACCCAACGCCCTCTAGGGGCTCATGTCAGAGGTATGCTTGGCTACTGCCGATGGGGTACGTGGGCGCTACCAGCCAGGGCTAGGGCTCGGGGCGGAGGCCAGCCTTGCGCCAGGCCTCTTGGTCGAGGGGATGGGTGAGCATCTCCGAGAGGGGGACGCACTCGTAGCGGTCGTTGAGGTAGACGCGTGGCGAGGGGGCGACGTATAGAGGGCTCAGCAGGGAGCGCTCGGAGCATAGCTCTCGGGTCTCTACCCCAGCCATATCCAGGAGGGTATGGAAGGTGCTTCCGCTCGAGGCTGCTACCTCTTGGTGCTCCAGGGCGGTAATGGCTCGCCAGGGACGCTCCGAGCGGTAGGCGGGCGACATCCACAAGACGCCTGGGACGTGCAGTTGGTAGTACGACACCGAGGGGGAGGAGTGCAGGATGCGCCCGCGCTCGTCGTCGAAGACATCTTCGCCATGGTCAGCCGTGTAGTACATGGCCGAGATGGCGTCCTGCTCCTCGAGGGTGGTGATCACCTCGTCTAGGAAAAAGTCGGTGTAGCGGATGGCGTTGTCGTAGGCGTTGATGAGCTTCGTGCGCTCCATCTCACTGGCGCCGAGGGCATCGTCGGGCAAGAAATGCGCGTGCTCCTTGGGGTACCTATCGCGGTAGCTCCAGTGTGCGCCATAGGCGTGGAGGATGACGAAGAGCTTGCGGTGCCCCCCCTGGATAGCCCGCCTCAAGAAGGGGAGCATATCGCCATCATAGATTGGCCTACGATCCATCAGGCTTTGCTCCTGGCGGATGATGTCGCGGATGCGATAATGCTCGTCGGCCTCGTAGGCGAAGAAGTCCAGGAAACTACGGTTGGCAGGCTGATTGCTGATATAGACGGTGTGGAAGCCCGCCTCCTTCATCGCGGTCATGATGCCCTTGACCTGGGGGAGGCGCTCCGAATGCTCGGCGTCGGCAGGCGAGAGGATGATGGGAGCGCTCTTGTAGGTCGTGTTGCTCTCGGTCGTTAGGTCAGCGAAGACGGCCAGCTGGTCTCTGCGCGCCATCAGCCGAGGCGTTGTCTCGCGCTCGTAGCCATTGATTTGCCAGCTGTGGGCACGGCTCGTCTCCCCGAGCACGAAGACGTATATCTCTCGGTCGTCGGGGTAGGCGCTACGAGCCTCGTAGCTGAAGCCCTGGCTCGTCTCGTCGTAATGGAGCACCTCTCGGAGCTTCCCCGCCGAGACGTACATATTATAGAAGACATTGACGGGATAGACGCCAGCACGGAGCGAGTAGGCTGGCGACTCTTTGTGAGCCAGCCACAGAGGCAGTAGCCCGACGATGAGCAGGGCGAGGCCGAGGCGCATCCCCTGCTTGCGCTCGCTCAGTTGTAGGGGCGCCGCCTTGATCGAGCGTATGCCTAGGGCGACGAGCAGGCTGGTGAACAGGAGCGTTAGCACGACGGGGAGCAGCAGCCCTCCGAGCAGTTCGCCCGCCTCGTCACCGCTGGCGCTGAAGAGGTTAAGGAGCATATCCACCGCGATCACTTCGCCCCAAAAGACGGAGAAGAGCACCAGCTGGAAGGCGTTGATGGTCATCATAAGCGGTAGCCACCACAGCAGTACCTTACCCGGCTTGCGCAGGAGCGAGAGGATGATGAGCCACCAGCCGAGAGGCAGGAGGATGTTGGCGACCTTGGCATACGGCCCTAGGTAGGGCGATAGGGCGAAGAAGATATTAGGCAAGATGAGCCCCAGGGCGATGAGGAGATAGAGGCAGGGTTGCCCTATCGCCAGCCATAGAGCCTTGATGCGCCTAAGGATTTGGGTCATTGTATTCGTATCCGGTCTGGAGGGTTAGGGGAGCAGCTGCCTGAGCAATGAGGCCCACGCCTCGTCATTGACCTCGTGGGCGTAGAGCTCGGCGCGCTCGATACAACGTGTCTGCATAGCGCGTAGCTCGTCGTGATCTGAGCATAGGGCGACGAGCTCTCTGGCATAGCTCTCGATGTCGCCCTGGGGGATGAGGCGCCCGGCCTCGCCATCGTGTCCGATGATTGCCCGCACCCCAGCGCTACAATCAAAGGCGAAGGGGACACACCCCCAAGCCTGAGCTTCGGCCAGCGCAAGAGGCCAACCTTCTATGGGAGAGGTAAGGCACGAGATGCTGGCCGAGGCATAGATCTTGCGCTGAGAGGGCTCAAAGCCACAGACCTCAACGCGGGGGATGCGATGGCGGGCGATAAGTCGCTCGATGAGTGGTTGATCGACACCCGTACCGTAGAGCTTAAGCGACCAGGTCGGTAGCTCGCTGGCAGCTCGATACCATGCCTTTAACAGGAGGTCGATACGCTTCTCAACGAGAGAGAAGCGCCCAGCAAAGACAATCGTGTGCTCCTTGCTGGAGAGGAATTTGACGGCTTCGGGGACGGGGTCGTTGGTGTTGGTTAGGCTGATGAGCTTGCTGGCTTGGCTCTCGGATAGGGAGAGCGTGTCTTGTATCTCATTGATGTACTCAGGGCAGAGGACGATGTACCTATCGACGTGCTCAAGATCCCAGCGGTAGCGGTCATAGACTTTCGCTCTATAAGCGTCGGATGTTACCCTCCTCTTGTCTCCCAGGAGGTGCCAGCGGATGCACCATCTGATGGAGTGTCGCGAACGTACCTCGCCCTCCTCTCTGGCGTGCGTCAGCTCCCAAAATGGAGCCGAATCCAACCAATATACCCAGCGACAACTGAGCTGCCGTTGCATCTCTACAAAAGGGGCAACGTCTACATAGACCAAGAAAACGATGGCGATGCCGTGCTCTCTCAAGTAGTCCTGGACGAAGCTCAGGTTGGCAGGGCTGTACAGGTTAGTCTCCTCTGGGAGTATAGAGATCGTGGCGCCTGTCTCTGGGGCAAGGACAAACTCCTCTGGGACGTAGCGGTTGGAGAGGAAGTGAGATCTGATACCCCACTGAGCCAACCTCTGAGCGGCTATGATGGACACGCGCTCCGATCCTCCGGCTTTTAGCGAAGTACAAATGAAGGCAACCTCTCCTCGGGGGGATGGGGTGGGTAGTGGCATAGGCTTACTCGTGGTGGTAGGGCTCTCCCCGCAGGATGGTCATCGCGCGGTAGATCTGCTCGGTGATGAAAAGGCGTATCATCTGATGAGAGAAGGTCATTCGGCTCAGCGAGAGCTGTTCGTTCGCCCTTTGGTAGACCTCGTCAGAGAAGCCGTAGGGACCTCCTACGACCAGCACAAGGCGCTTGAGCCCTGAGAGCATATGTCCCTCGAGGTGCTGGGCTAGCTCTATGCTACGATAGGCTTTGCCTCGCTCGTCGAGCAGGCAAAGCCTATCGGTAGGTTCTAGATGGCGCAATATCTCCTGCCCCTCGGCCTGGCGTTGAGCTTCGGGCGAGGTCTTGGCGCTACGCTTGACGTCGG
>JBGYQR010000099.1:0-8776 GCA_041839075.1 Porphyromonas sp. | reverse complement strand
CCCCCCTAGGGGTAGGCGGGGAGCCTGGTGATGCGTAGCCAGATAGCCGAGAGGGCTATCAGTAGCAGTGAGGCCGAGAGGGAGAGCCCCACTAGCCAAGTAGCCGAGAGACCTGCCTCCGCCGAGAGGGCGAAGACCTGCCCCAGCATCGGCATATACAGCCCCCTAGCCCAATAGACGAGGGCAAGAGCCAGCACGAGCGCTAGCATAGAGAGCACCACGACAAGTCCTTGGTAGGGTCTAGCGATCTGAGCGCGTGTATACCCAAGCAAGAGGAGCTGGCGCAGCGAGGTCGTGTTGCGCTCGACCACGAGGTAGAGGCTGAGCAGCAGGAGGTAGAGACTCAGGGCACAGATGACCAGCCCCACCACCCCTACGGCTCCCGCCACGATACGCACGAGGTAGAGGCTCTGGCTTGCCTCTAGAGGCCTACCCTCCACCTCATAGCCTGAGCGCTTGACATAGGAGAGCAGGCGTTCGTCCTGAGGATTATCGACCCGCAGGATAAGGCGAGAGGGCGAGAGGTCTCCACCTGGGGCGTAGCGCTCGTTGCTCCAGCGCAGGAAGTCTAGGGGCACCAGGAGGGTATTGAGCCGATCGGAGAAGCCCACGACACGGCCCTGGTAGTCTTCGCTCAGTCCATTGCCCGAGAGGGTGATCGAGAGCGGGATACTCTCGAGCACGCCCTCCGAGATGAGAGGCAGCCCCTGCGTCTGCGAGAAGGCGGCATTGTACAACGTCAGATACGACCGGGGGATAACGATCGGGATAGTACGCTCCTGCTCATTGTAGCGCCATAGCTCAGGGCGCACATCGAGGAAGTCGTCCGGCACCGCCTCAAAAAACATATACGTATAGACCTCGATCCCCACGCGAACGCCCGCCGTAACGCGGTAGCGCGCTGGCGTAAACTCCCCCACCTCTTGAGCAAAAGGTTGACGCCTCAGGCGCTCTATCTCTGACGGGGCAAAGGCATTGGAGCGTCCCGACACCGTAGAGAGGGCCGACACACGCTTAGAGAGGATGATCTCATCCCCTGAGAGCAATCCCACCTGGCCTTGGAGCACCTCTCGGGCGTCCTGATAAAACTGATACCCCACAAGCAAGATCGCAAGCCCGACGACATGTGCCAGGGCAAAGCCGATGAGCTGTCCCGGGCGGAGCTGGCGATAGAGGATCCTAAGCAAAAGCGAAGGTGATGGCAAGGTCATAGGCGAAGATGATGAGTATAGTCCAGAGGTAGGTGCAGGCCTACCGATGTAACGATGAGGCCTGCCCCTCGGTGGAGCGTCTCGCTCCTGACGAGCTCGGCGACCAGGCGTGCATTACCCTCGTCGAGGTGGCTGACGGGTTCGTCTAGGAGTATGAAGTCGTAGGGTTGGCAGAGCGTCCGCAAGAGTGCCACCCGCTGCTGTTGCCCGAGCGACATCAGCCCGACGGGTCTATCCCGATGCTCCCCTAGCCCCACGAAGTCGATCCATCCGTCTATCTGCCGGGCAGAGGCATAGCCCGTCAGGCGGTTCTTGACCATAATGTTCTCCAGCGTCGTCAGCTCGGCAAAGAGCCCCAGGTCCTGCCACAGTATGGCTAGGTGCTGACGCCTCAGACGGCTCCACGCCTCGGGCGACAGGTCTCTAAGGCGCTTGTCGTCCAAATAGATCTCGCCCAAGTAGTCGCCTCGCATGCCGTACAAGAAGCTGCATAGCGAGGTCTTGCCCCGCCCCGAGGAGGCCTCTATGAGGGTGTAGCTCCCCCGACTTATGTCCAGGGAGCTACACCACACATCCGATGGCTCAGAGAGGTTCCCCTCAAGAGGGCGGGGCAAGACCTCGCGCAAGCCAATAGTCTGTATCATCGCCTAGTAGAGACTAACGGCCAAGAGCCGTCGAGATGCCGACGAGCTGCTCTAGGGCATTGGTCTTCTCATCGACCATGAGGAGCTCAAAGCGCTGCTCCCTAACCGAGAGCGTCTGAGAACGTACGCCCGAGATCTTGCGTAGCTCGGTGACAATCTCCTGGGGGACGAATGCCAACAGAGGCATCAGAGCAGGCGAAGAGAGGGTGGCTAGGTTGTTGTACACAAAGCGCGCTGGCTTGCCATCGGTGGGCTCTACGAGGGGCTGCTCTGATATGTCATCGCCCTCGACAGCCTGCCACAAACCTGAGGGGAGCTTGCCGGCAGACACCGAGAGGCAAAACGCATTGTCCTTGAATGAGAAGCCGATCTTGAAGAGCCCATTGTGATACTCTGCATTGTCGGCGTCCAAACGCGTATAGCTAGGCTCGGACAGGAGGCTACTAAGCAGATCCTCCTCACCCTCTGTCGTGTCTTGAGCCGAGGCGTTTACCTCACGCTCGATCTGAGCCAGGAGGGCTCTGAGAGGCTCCTGGCTCTTGAGCTGCACATACAGGCGTAGGTCAGAGGTCCCCTCCTTAATATCCATCTCAGACATCCCCAGGGTAATATCCCCCTTGATCGAGGAGAGCAATCCCTCAAGGTCTATCGAGTCGGGAGCTCCGAGCGCTTCGAGCGCCTTAGTCTCCTTGAGGTTTTCGAGCAGGCGAGCTCCATCGAGCCCCATGCTGGCCATAAAGAAGCTCTCCTTAGAGAAGAACTGGTCGAAGCGCCCCTCTGTGGGCAGTAGAGCTAGCCCTGCCTTGTCAAGCGTTTCGTCATAAGCCTTGTCGTCAGAGTGTAGGACTACGTTGGCCACAACCTTACCCGCCTCAAAAGAGACTCCGCCAATCCAATAGACCTTGCTCAGGTCAAACTGCTCTATATAAGCCGAGGATTGCAACAGAGGGTTGGTCGCGGGGGAGAGGCCTCCAGCTGTAGCGAGGGCGTTACTTGTCAGGAGCCTGAGGCTGATGAGGCCACGGATGTCTCCACCAAGGGCCTCCATCTTTTCAAAGCCCTTGGTGCTCAGGATGCTCGCCTCCTTGGTGCGTGCTCTGAGCTCAGAGAGGAGCGCCTCATCATTGGCGATCAGCAGGCGCTCGTCGTCTACGGCCACATAGCCTCCATCGAGACGATAGAGCGTATAGTCTTCGGAGCCTGAGGGCTCGGAGGATAGCCCCGCCTTCGTGAGGGCCTCCTCGAGCTTAGCTCGGTCCGAGACCTTGGCCACCAGGGCAACGTTCTCTTGGGTAGAGGGCTCATAGACGGTCTCCAGCTCGATGAGGCTATCCACGCTAGCGGAGGCTTCGACCTCAATGGCCACGATCGAGTCTATCACCATAGCGCTGTCTACCAGGAGCTGGGCGTCGGTAGCCGTCGAGTCCTGAGGGGCTACCTCTGCCTCTTGCGCTGGGGGGAAGAATAGGTACACGGGGTGATCGACAGCTATACCAAAGCTCTTGCCATCACGCATCAGCTCGAGCACCGAGGTATCGCTGGCGAAGATCTCTGCCAGGGGAGCAGGGAGGTTGTCGGCATCAAGGTTACTCTTCTTGTAGAGGCTCTTGAGCTCAAGGGCAACGACCGCCTCTGCATCGCTGGGGATGGCACGGGCATAATCAACGTTTCTCTGCGAACAAGAGAATAGGCCCAGGGCTACCACTAGGAGCATCACTAGGCGCACGGGCAGACTGCGTTGAGTCTTGATTGGTTGCATAGGTTAATGTGATTGTAGATGAATAGTTGTATCTAATCTTAGCTAATTCCAGAGGGCTAACCTGCTCTCTCTATGGAGACAAAAGTACATATTTATCCCATCTCCACCCAAATCGCCCGCTGGCCCTACCCTACCCCGACGACAGGGCTGAGAGTCCTTCCCTGGACGAGGGTCGGGGCGACCTCCCTATGGGGCTAAGCTCACCCCCCGAAGGGCTCTAAGTTGAACCTCCCAAGGGCTCTAACCTAGAGCGCCTAAGGGGTCTAACCTAAAGCGCCCAAGGGCTCTAACCTAGAGCGTCCGAGGGGTCTATTGTAGGGCGGAGAAGAGGGGCCTAGACAACGCCCTGGGCACACAAGCCCAAACGGCGGGGAGGCCTCCATCCCCATAGCCCTGGCGTATTATACAAGAGTACCTATATTTGTAGAGACAACGGACATAGACGCTTATGAGGCAACCAACCACAATACTCAAGGACTTCCGCTCCTACTGGGACGTACTGCTGATCTTCGCCCTGGTGGCGCTCGTCATAGCAGGCGTAGCTCCGAGCACCAAGGGATTTCAATACCAGTTTTCCCAAGGGCGCCCGTGGCAATACGACCTGCTCACCGCCCCCTACGACTTCCCCATCTACAAGACCGACCAGCAGCTCCAGCACGAGCAAGACAGCATCACCTCTGCTACACGCCCCGTCTACATCATAGACGAGTCGGTGGCCAGCATGATGATCACAGAGCTACAAGACGAGTACCAGGCGCGTCTCTCCGAGCGCGTCCCCATGCGCTACTACAACTATGTACACGCGCGCCTGGTGAGCCTCTACAAGCGTGGCCTCATCCCCGCCGACCAGCTCACCGCCCTGCGTAGCCAGGGGCGCCTCGAGGTACAGTTGCGCTCGGGCGACTTTGTCGAGCGTATCCCCATCACACGCTTTTATAGCCTCAAGGAGGCCTACGACTATATCATCGACTCCATCCCCCCTGGGCTCAAGGTCGAGATGTTGGAGCAGATGAACCTCGGCCATTACATCCGAGACAATGTCGTCTATGACGAGGCTTTCACCCAGCGCCTGATGGACGAGAGCCTCGGGCATATCTCCCTCTCGACCGGGATGGTACAGCTGGGCGAGCGCATCATCGGCCCAGGAGAGATCGTGACGGCCGAGGTGTACAACATCCTGCGTTCGCTCGCCCGAGAGCACGACAAGCGCAGTGGAGGCGCCCTACAACAGCACACGACACGCATCGGGGTCTTCATTACCCTAAGCCTCCTCTTTGGCCTCGTGGCCCTGTATCTTATCTACCTGGTACCGAGCTTCGATAGCAAGCGCAAGAATTTCTTGCTCCTGGGCATCTCGTCCCTCCTGCTGGTGGTCCTGACGGCTCTGAATGTACACTACGGGTGGTTCAACGTCTACATCATCCCCTACGTGATGCTCCCCATCCTGTGGCGTATCTTCTTCAGTAGCTCCACAGCCCTGGTCTCGTATATAGCCGTGGTACTGGCCTCGGCGATATTTGTGAGCGAACCGCTGACGTTCATCTTCATCCAGATGCTAGGCGGGGTGTCGGCTCTGGTGAGCCTTCAGAATCTCTCCTCACGCGGACAGATGATCAAGGCGGCCTTCGTCGTCTACCTCTCCTATACCATTACCGCCCTAGGGCTTAGGCTGATCGGGGCGGGGGCCATTGACTCGAGCTACTGGCTCATACAGGTGTACTTCGCCATCAACCTGGTGCTACTGATGTTTACCTATATATTGGCATTCGTCGTAGAGCGTGCCTTTGGCTATGTGTCCAATGTCAGCCTCGTGGAGCTCAGCGACATCAACAGCCCCTTGCTCAGAGAGCTCAGCGAGGTAGCCCCTGGCACCTTCCAGCACTCGCTACAAGTCTCTATCCTGGCCTCGGAGGCGGCCAGCAAGATCGGGGGCGACGTATCGCTCATACGTACCGGGGCGCTCTACCATGACATTGGTAAGATCAAAGCCCCAGCCTACTTCACCGAAAACCAAGGGGGCAGCAATCCCCACGACCTCATCGATGCCGAGGAGAGCGCCCGCATCATCATCCGCCACGTCACCGATGGCATCGCGCTGGCACAGAAGCACAACCTGCCGACCCCCATCATAGACTTCATCCGCACGCACCACGGCAATGGGATGACCAAGTACTTTTATCTCAGCGAGCAAAACGCTCACCCCGAGCGCGAGATAGATCCCAGCCCCTACACCTACCCTGGCCCTAACCCCTGGACCAAGGAGCAAGGCATCCTGATGCTCGCCGATGCCGTAGAGGCTTCGAGCCGTAGCCTCAAGGAGTACACCGAGGATAGTATACGCAAGCACGTGTGGCGCATCGTCGATGGCATCGTCGCCGAAGGGTATCTCAACGACACGCCCATTACCTTTAGGGACATCCAGCAGATCAAGGCCGTCTTCATCGCCAAGCTACGCACGATGTACCACACCCGTATCTCCTACCCCGAGAAGCGATAGAGTATGAGACCCATCTTCCTGGTAGGCTATATGGGCTCGGGCAAGAGCACCCTGGGGCGCAAGCTCGCCGAGGAGCTGGGGCTCGGCTTCATAGACACGGACGTGTTTTTGGAGAACCGCTTCCGAGAGCGCGTGGTAGATATGTTTAGCTCTGTGGGGGAGGAGGCCTTTCGGCGTCGCGAGCGCTATATCACCGAGGAGCTCTCGGGGATGGACGACCACGTCATCGCCACGGGCGGAGGCCTGCCCTGCTACCACGACAACATGAGCCTACTACTCACCTCGGGTACAGTCATATACCTCTCGGGGAGCGACGAGACCCTACACGCCCGCCTGGAGCTGTGCAAGCGTACGCGCCCCACGATCAAGGACAAGGCTGGGGACGAACTCCTCGCCTATATCCGCCAGGTGCTCTCCACCAGGCGCCCCATCTACGAGCAGGCACATATCACGGCCTCAATAGATGGCGTCCTGGACGACGAGGGCGAGCAAAGGCTTGCCCGTCGCCTGGCCAGCCATATTCGCCGAGGGGGCACCAAGGAGGAGGTGGCCGAGGAGGTCTAGCCTCAGCGCTCGTCGGCGCTGAGAGCCCCCCCAGGGAGCCTCATCCAAGCCTAGGCAGAGACATCATCTAGAGGGCGTTGTCTGCTAGGCTTTAAAAAATCCTTATCTTTGCTGTTGCTTAGCCCTCCTGGATGCTATTTGTCATCTATGAGGCAGAGTATCAAGACGAATAGATTTGACACAGACAACTCAAACAAGTTATTTAATAATGGTAAACTACAAGGAACTTGGTCTGGTGAACACCCGCGAGATGTTCGCCAAGGCCGTAAAGGGTGGTTATGCTATCCCAGCTTTCAACTTCAACAACCTAGAGCAGCTGCAGGCTATCATCGGCGCTGCCGTAGAGGCTAAGTCGCCCGTGATCCTCCAGGTATCTAGCGGCGCACGCAAGTACGCCAACCAAACGCTCCTGCGCTATATGGCTCAGGGTGCAGTAGAGTACGCCAAGGAGCTCGGCTGCCCCAACCCTCAGATCGCCCTGCACCTCGACCACGGCGACAGCCTCGAGCTATGTAAGAGCTGTATCGAGATGGGCTTCTCATCAGTGATGATCGACGGCTCACACCTGCCATACGAGGAGAACGTAGCCCTCACGCGCTCGGTAGTAGAGTATGCCCACCAGTATGACGTAACGGTAGAGGGCGAGCTCGGCATCCTGGCTGGCGTAGAGGACGATGTAGTGGCTGAGCACCACACCTACACCAAGCCCGAGGAGGTAGTAGACTTCGTCTCTAAGACGGGCGTAGACTCTCTGGCTATCTCTATCGGTACCAGCCACGGGGCGACCAAGTTCACCCCCGAGCAGTGCCAGCGCAACGAGCATGGCGTGCTCATCCCACCCCCTCTGCGCTTCGACATCCTCGAGGAGATCGAGAAGCAAATCCCTGGCTTCCCCATCGTCCTACACGGCTCCTCTAGCGTGCCCCAGGAAGAGGTGGCTAAGATCAACCAGTACGGAGGTAAGCTCAAGGACGCTGTCGGCATCCCCGAAGAACAGCTCCGCCGTGCTAGCGCTAGCGCTGTGTGCAAGATCAACATCGACTCTGATGGT
The DNA here is from genome assembly GCA_041839075.1 of Porphyromonas sp. Taxonomy (GTDB): domain Bacteria; phylum Bacteroidota; class Bacteroidia; order Bacteroidales; family Porphyromonadaceae; genus Porphyromonas. The sequence goes on along the minus strand of JBGYQR010000099.1, from coordinate 1,050 downwards.
CGCCTGGCTATGACGGCTGCCGTGCGCGAGGTCTTCGCTACCAAGCCCGAGGAGTTTGACCCACGTAAGTACCTCGGCCCTGCTCGCGACTCGCTCAAGAAGCTCTACAAGCACAAGATCGAGAACGTACTCGGCTCTGCTGGTAAGCTCTAGTCGCTCCACTCACCCCTCGCCTCTAGCGCCCGCCCCACCCCCAAGGCACATCCGATGCGCCTTGGGGGTGAGGCGTTGCTGACCTCTCCCCTCCTCCCCCGACCACCCTACCATGTCACGGGGGAACATTATTATATACCACCATCTATCCCCACCAATATATCACCGCACACCTTACCAGCCGACCATATAACACAAATCAAGAAAAATTATCCACCCCAAACACACAATAAGGCATCATGGGTATTGCATATATAAAATACCCTGATTATATTTGCATTGACAAGGGGCAAGCAAAGAGAGATGCCCTCAATATTTAACAAAAAAACTTCAATACAATGAAAAAGAAAGTCATCTTAGCCATCGCTGTCTTGGCTAGTGTAGTAGGACTCACCGCCTCTAGCTCTTATCGCCTCTCGTGCGGGAAGTACGCAACCACAGTAGACGCAGACTACTTCATCAGCAATGAAGAATGGAAGACTGCCATGATGGAGCTCAACGAGATCTATTGTGGCACCTACGAAATGCCTACCAGGGTTGATCCCAAGGCCGTGGCTCCACAGCCAGTTCAGTAATCTACCTCTATCTCCCCCAGCTCTGAGAGGGCGAAGCTCCCCCTCTGGCTGGGGGAGATAGTATCTCTTGCCAACATCCTATTTCTGTAACATACCTCCCATATATTATGATACGTCTCATCTTCACTATCCTCGCCTCTATGGCGCTCACGCTCCCTAACCTCCAAGCACAGGAGGCTAGCAAGAGGCAAATGCCCTATATGCTCATCGACTCGATAGACCACAGCAAGATGCAGTGCAGGTATCGGTATGCCTTCCAGGAGGGGAAAAGGCGCCATAGTGGCATATCGGTACTACAAATCGGCTCGCGCATCAATAAGTT
>JBGYQR010000098.1:0-3144 GCA_041839075.1 Porphyromonas sp. | reverse complement strand
TGCTATCAAGGCCGAGCTAGAGGCGATCGACTTCTTCAATCGTTGCAATAAGTAACCTCGCTCTCCTTGTGTGGCTCGTCGGGCCACCGCATCCATTCCCCAGCTCTCCGATTGAGGAGGGCTGGGGAATGTTTTTGTGGGCGACCTCTTGCTCCCCTCCTCGGGCAGTGCTCAGTAGGTGCCTCTTGTGAACCCCTATATAATGCCCTCACGCCTAGGGGCTAATACGCCCTCTTGTGCGCTTTAGGTTAGAGCCCCTTGGCGCTTTAGGTTAGAGCCCCTTGGCGCTCTAGGTTAGAGCCCTTGAGGGGTTTATCCTAGTGCCCTATCTAGGTGGTGACGCCCCCCCCTCCACTACCCCTGGTGGAGGGCGATAGGGGAGGGGCGAAGTCCCTGGTCTCCTTGTGTGCTGGGTGGCCTCTCGCCCGAGAGAGCCTCTCCTAGAGGGGGAGCATTTGGAGCTCAGCCGTGGCGCTGGTGGCGAGAGGATACTCTAGAGATTGGCCTCTAGAGCTCGTCTGCTCCTAGAGGTCTATATAAGGGACTAGGAATGAGGGGCTAGGGCGGTTTGTGTGCAAGGGGGCTAATCATTATTTTTGCTGGCAGTAACTTTGTATTCGCTACTGACGTGGTATATATATACGCATTCATAGGGAGGCTATTCATCTATCCCTATCTGATGTATCGCACCCGAGGGCTGATGCCCGACAAATGGGTCAAGCTCTTCTATGGGGTCCTGCTTGGTGAGTTTGCTTTCTCGACACTGACCTTACTCATTCACAGCTATGTGATGCACCCGCTGATGAGCCAGGTGATGAGCCTAGGGCTTTTCGTCTTCTTCTCGGCGGGCTACGCCACGGCGCTGGTGGTTGCTCTCAATATCCTCAAGCGTCTATGGCGACTAGCTGGTGGGCGCTCGGGGATAGATGCCCGCTCGCGCCTTCGGATAGAGCGGGGTATAGCCCTTGGGGCCCTGGGTGTCTTCGTGGTGACGATGGTATGGGGCTATCGCAATGTGTACGACCTACACGTCGAGCGCCGGACGCTGACGATAGGGGAGACCGTGGAGGCGAAGCCAAAGCGCCATCTGCGCCTCGTGCTCATCACCGACCTGCACATAGGCGAGGGGATTACCCCAGGCTATGTCGAGCGTGTCGTGGAGCGTACCCTCTCGGAGCAACCCGACATCGTCCTGGTGGGAGGCGACTATATAGACCACCATGGCAAGTATGCCTACAACCCCGAGGTCATGGCGATGATGAGGCGTCTAGCCTCTGCCCCCCAGGGCGTGTACTACGTACCAGGCAACCACGAGTACAGAGCCGATAGTACGGCCAAGCTCGACTGGGTACGACAGGTCGGTGGCGTCTTGCTCAGAGACAGCGTCGTCTATCCACGCGGAGAGGGAGACTACGCCCTCATCGGCCGAGACGACTATGTACAATATGGACGTAAACCTTTGTCGGAGCTCGTCCCTGGGACGGATAGAGCCCCCCTTGTAATCCTCCTGGAGCATACCCCCGAGGAGCTCTCGAGTCTCGAGGGGACGCCCATCGATCTAGCCTTATATGGGCATACCCACGGAGGACAGCTCTTCCCCAACCATATATCGGTATGGCTCAAATACGGCATCACTTCGGGGGGAATGCGTCTAGGCGATACCGAGCTCTATGTCTCTAGTGGGGCGGGAGCAGCGGGCGCCCCCTATCGTATCGGCACCAGGAGCGAGATCGTCGTCTATGATATAGATTACTGAGCCCCCCAGGGGGAGGGCGCCCCGAGAGAGGCTACCCCCCCACAAGGATAGTCAAGCAACACCTAAAGCAATATAAACCAATGAAACGTTACCTAGATCATTACCGTCCACTTAGCGGGGACGAAGTAGCAACGCTAGAGCGCCAGGGCTGTGTGGCAGAGGATTGGAGCCGAGTGCACGTCGGGGAGCAGTTCACCCCCGATAGATGTGTTGGCGTGCGCTTCTCGGGGGAGATATTCCTCTCGTACTTTGACGGCTATATCGAGATGCCCGGAGGGGTTCGTAAGCCTACGGGGGTCTACTCCGCTCATTTGCACGATTGTAGCCTCGCTCCCAATGTGCTTATCGATCAGATAGGGCAGTACATAGCCGGGTATAGCATAGGCGAGCGAACCTGCATCAGCAACGTCGATAGGCTGGTGGTCAGTGCGCCGTCAGCCTTTGGCAATGGGGTACGCGTCTCTGTGCTCAATGAGACCGGGGGGCGCGAGGTACCGATGACCGACCATCTGACGGCTCAGATTGCTTACCTCTGCGCCTTCTATCGCCACGACTCTGCCCTCATCGAAGCCCTGGAGGCGCTCTCGGAGCGCTATGTCAGAGCGGTTACCTCGTCGTCGTCCGAGATAGGTAAGCAGGTCGAGATACGTAGTTGTCATACCATAGACTGCGTACGTATCGGCGATGGGGCTCGCATCGTGGGGGCCTCGCGCCTCTATAATGGTAGCATCCTGAGCGAACTTGATGCCCCCGTAGTGGTTGGCTACAATGTAGTGGCCGAGGACTTCATCCTCCATGCGGGCTCTCGCCTGGATACAGGGGCTACTATCGGGCGGTGCCTGGTGGGGCAGGGGACATGCCTGAGGCACCTTTTCTCGGCGCATGACTCGCTGTTCTTTGCCAATTGTCAGGGCGAAAACGGGGAAGCCTGCGCCGTCTTTGCCGGCCCCTATACAGTGACGATGCACAAGAGTAGTTTGCTCATAGCGGGCTACTTCTCAATGCTCAATGCTGGTAGTGGCTCTAACCAAAGCAACCATCAGTACAAGCTGGGACCCATTCACCAGGGTATTGTAGAGCGAGGCTCCAAGACGACCAGTGGCTCGTATATCTTGTGGCCAGCCCATATTGGCCCCTTTTCGCTTGTGATGGGGCGACACGTACACCATGTCGATAGCTCCGACTTCCCGTTTTCCTATCTCATCGAGCAGCACAACCAGACCTACCTCACCCCCGCCATCAATATACGTAGTGTGGGGACGATCCGTGACGCCAAGAAGTGGCCTGCCCGCGACAAGCGCCCCGAGCACCTCCGCCAAGACTGCATCAACTACAACCTCCTAAGCCCCTATACGGTGGGTAAGATGCTGAGGGGCTCGGAGATACTT
>JBGYQR010000097.1:0-12340 GCA_041839075.1 Porphyromonas sp. | reverse complement strand
TGTATGGCCATCTTGAGGGCTACCTCGACGGCCACCGAGCCCGTGTCTGCCAGGAAGATAGTGTCTAGCCCCTCGGGGAGAATGCCGAGTAGCTCACGCGCCAGGTCGGTGGCAGGCTGGTGGGTAAGCCCGCCAAACATGATGTGGCTCATCTTGCCAGCCTGCTCGTGCAGGGCCTTGTTGAGCCTAGGGTGGTTGTAGCCGTGTATGGCTGCCCACCAGGAGCTCATCCCATCGATGAGCTCGCGTCCATCAGAGAGGTAGATGCGCACCCCCTCGGCTCGCTCTACGGGATATACCGGCAGAGGGTCGATGGTCGAAGTATAGGGGTGCCACAGATGACGGCGGTCAATGTCTAGCATCTCCATCATAGGTTGTCGTACGCTAGTGAATGGTTGTAAGCTCTCCTCCAGGGGGCTAGTAGTCGTAGGCGACCTCCCAGTCGATACCCCGATTTTCCATACCCATCTCCTGGATCATAGCCATGTCGTCGGCTGCCTGCTGCCCTACCGTCGTCAGCAGGTCGCCCGTGATGGCGCTATTGATACCGCAGTAGATGGCCTTGCGCTGGGTCTCGGGCGATAGCTGAGCTCTCCCCCCAGAGAAGCGTAGATAGGCGCGTGGGTTGATGAGGCGAAAGAGGGATACGGCCGTCAGCACCTCCTCCTCAGTCAGTGGCTTGGCTTCCTCTAGGGGCGTCCCTAGGATGGGCTGGAGGATGTTGATCGGGATGCTGTATGTACCGAGGCGCTTGAGGTAAAAGGCCAGTTCGACCCTCTGCTCCTCGGTCTCGCCCATGCCTAGGATGCCTCCGCTGCAGATGCGCATCCCGACGCGCCGAGCAGCCTCGAGCGTCTTCTCCTTGTCCTCTTGGGTATGGGTGCTACACAGGTTGGGAAAATGGCTGGGCGCCGACTCCATATTGCAGTGGTAGGTCGTAACGCCTGCCTCGAAGAGCTTCTGCAACTGATGCTCATACAGCAGTCCTAGCGAGGCACAGCACTTGAGGGTGGGGTTAGCCCGCTTGATGGCTCGGTAGCTGATGCTGATGAGGTCTATCTCCTTGTCGGTCTGCCTACGCCCGCTGGCCACGAGCGAGAAGCGCCCTATGCCCTGCTTGTGGTTATAGGTCGCCTGTGCTACGCATACGCTGGGGCTGATGAGGCTATATTTCTCCGCGCTGGTGGCGTAGTGCCCGCTTTGGGCGCACCACTTACAGTCCTCGGGGCAGTTGCCACTCTTGGCATTGATGATCGAGCAGGTGTCGAAGCTATTGCCGAGGAAATGCCTAGTCACCTCATGGGCAGCTTCGTAGAGCTCCTCTTTGTTGCCATATGAGAGCAGGGCGATGGCTTCGGTCTCTGTGATGTCGCCTCCTTGGAGGATGCGCGCTTTGATGTCTTGAATATTCATTGATGCAGTGATAAATCGTTTGGTCTAAAGCTGTTATAAACAAAGCTCTGACCTCACACCCCTGCAAATATAGGGATATAAGGTCAGAGCTAGGTACGCATGAGCCCTACGAGCCTTGGGTGCGCACTCGCTAGAGGCGCTGGAGGTCTCGGTAGGTAGTTGGAGGAGAATTGCTTGGCTAGGCGCCTTCGGCTCGTCCCACACAGGGGAGGCGCCCTCGTCTAGTCGCCAGCTGGGAGCCATGCCCCTCCTGGTCTCAGAGAGGAGGGTTGAGGTCTTGCGCTCTAGGCGTACCAGCACGCAGGCACGTAGATGACCGATGGCCACCGACTTGCCTAGTGAGCGAAAGACCGCTGCCCGACTTCGGCTCCAGCGACGAAACCAAAGTGGGGCAGCGGTGATGAGAGGCCTAGCCCAAGTCATTGATGGGTAATGCCTGTGTATCGAGGGGTTAGGTGCAGACTACTTGGCTACACGCTCGAGCCACTTCACCATAGCGAGCATCACGATCATAGAGAACGCGCATGCACCAGCGAAGCATACCCATACGCTCCAGATGGGCAGAGCCTCGTAGAGGATCATACCAACGAAGAGGAGCGAGTTGCCCACAGCGGTAGCGCAGAGCCATAGCCCCTGCATGATCCCCTGCAAGTGAGGAGGAGCTACTTTGGATACGAACGAGATACCCATGGGAGAGATGAATAGCTCGGCAATCGTCAGGATCAGATAGGTGATGACCATCAGCCAAGGGCTAACCTTGGTAAACTCAGTCGTCGTTAGTTCGCTCGCATTAGGTACAGAGGTTGAGCCTAGAGCCATTACGACGAAAGCCAGCGTAGCAATCAGCATCCCGATGACGATCTTCTTGGGCGTAGAGGGCTGTAGCCCCTTCTTCTCTAGGAAGGCAAACGTGGCCATCAGCACAGGCGTGAGCAGTACTACGAAGAGCGGGTTGATAGACTGGAATACCTCTACCCCTACCAGAGACGTGAAGCCTAGGTCGAGCTTGATGCTGGAGAGGTCGATGTAGTCCTTGGTAAACTGCGTGAGTGCTACCCCGTTTTGGTGGAACGACATCCAGAAGAAGATCACCACGCTAAATACAGCGCAGAGAGCGAAGATACGCTGACGGATCTCGTTGGCGTCCATCTTGATCTCCTCCTTGGTGGCTGCCTTGACCTCCTCGGCATTGGCGTCCTTTTGGTCGGCGGGGAAGTTCCTCTTGTTGAGTATGTAGATCAGCAGCGAGATCATCATCGCACCCACAGCTGCCCAGAAGGCGTAGTGATACCCGGTGTTGAAGATGTTGAGGTACTCGATGGCGAATGCCTCGTCGGCTACGCGATTGACGCTCTCGGCAGCAGTAGTAAAGAGGTTGGTCTGCTCAGCAGTGGCCGTGCCTTTGATGACAGCGTGGCAGAGCTCGGGCAGAGTAGCGTCATAGGCTACGCCATTGGCCTGTAACCACCAGTTGCGAATCCCCACAGCGATCAGAGGAGCGAAGATAGCCCCTACGTTGATAAACATGTAGAAGAGGCTGAAGCCCGCATCGCGATAGGGGCGGTAGGTGTCGTTGTCGTACATACGACCTACCAGAGCCTGGAGGTTGCCCTTGAAAAGGCCGTTACCAAACGAGATCAGAGCTAGAGCGCCATAGGTGATCCATAGCCATGTGCGATCTGAGCCATCAGGTATGCCCAGGATTACATAGCCCGAGGTCATGACGATGAGCCCGACCATGATGGTACCCTTGTAGTTCTTGAGCGAGTCGGCTACGATACCTCCCACGAGCGCCAGCACATACACTGATGCGTAGAAGATGGAGTAGATCAAACTGGCCTCCTTGCCCGTTAGTCCAAACTTGGCCTGGAGGAATAGCATCAATACCCCCATCATAACGTAGAACCCGAAGCGCTCGCCCATGTTGGCGAGAGCCGCTGGCACTAGTCCCTTAGGATGATTTTTAAACATGCGATTAGTAGTTATTAGTTAATATCAATTTTACTCTAGCGAAGTCTCTCTAGGTATTATTCGTTTACGACCCTTAGCAGGGCTCCCGTAGTCATGTCAAAGTAGACAGCCGTCGTGGCTCCATCCTTGATGTTGAGCATGCGACGCGCTAGGTATTGCGTCTCTCCGAGCTGAGTGAGTGGTAGGCGTACCCGGCTTAGCTCTTGTCCCAAGAGGCTGAGGCGTACCTCTGCCACCCCAGGCACGTTGTAGGCGATGCCCTCTAGGCGGTCGCCAGCCTTAGGCTTGGGCGCTGAGGAAGAGGTGCGCTCAATGACGCGCAGGTCAAGCACGACAGCATCGCCCGATAGGTCTTCGCTGGAGAGGACGCCCCAGGCCTTGGAGAAGCGGAAGACAACCCTCCCCGACATATCCGCCCCCTCGGGCTTGATACGCCAGCGGTGCACCTTGGCCACCTGTGTGGTGTCTCCTAGGAAAAGGCGCGTAGCCCTGCGCTCTTCGGCGCGGAGGTGCTCCAGGGCCAGGCGCATCGCTTCGCCGTCCTTGGGCATCTGCTCGGCATCGCCCGTTACGACGCCCAGGGCATTTTCCCTCAGGTCGTAGATATAGCTGGCCACAATCTCGGCACGCTTGGGCATGGTAGTGGCCAGGCTGTACTCCCTCGGCAGAGCGGGCATCGACCTATCGGGCTGTATATCCCGAGGGAGCACTAGGGGCGACTCCTCTCGGGGCACTTCGGCCGAGCCGTTGATGGAGAATAGGATATTGCCCTGCCCAAGGCGCACAAAGGGGGCTACGCTCTTGCGGTCAAAGGCGACGAGATAGCGCTGGCTGGTGTCTGCTACACCTACCGCGCGCACCTGTATGCTGTGTATCTCGTATGAGCGTTGCGATAGCGAGACGGGGCGAATGCCTAGGTATTTGTTGGCCCAAGGGTGCAATTCCCCTGGGGTGGTTTGCTTCTCAATGACCACGGCCGAGACCTCTATCTCGGTTTGTGGTAGGCTATATACAACGCCATAGCCGTTGTCTGCGGTGGCATTGTAGCGGTGTACATCTTGTGCCTGGGCTACTGCTCCCAGCCCCACGAGGGCGCCGAGGGATAGCACCAGCTGATATATATAGCGCATACGTTTGTGTATCTGTTGTTACTGCAAGCAAAGCTAAGAAAAAACTCCCTATTAGGCAACAGCCTATTATTAAAAGGCGGTACTCTAAGCCCTCGAGGAGCTTCAACTCAGATCGCCCTCGGGCTCTAGGTTAGCGCGCCTCGGGGCTCTAAGTTGGATCGCCTCAGGGCTCTAAGTTAGATCGCTTCAGGGCTCTAAGTTAGACCGCCTCAGGGCTCTAAGTTAGAGCGTCTCGGGGCTCTAAGTTAGAGCGTTTTGGGGGTGGTGGGTGGTTGATGATAGGATAGCTGTAAGGTGTTATATTTGAGTTGTATAATGGGGCGTCTTGCGGCGTGGTGTGGCGGGGGCTAGGGGCTAAGCCTCCTCTCTATAAGACAAGCCCCTACCAAGAGGCTTGGTAGGGGCTTGTACAGGGTAGGGGGCTCTAGCCTAGGCTAGGGAATGGTGCGGTATTGCACGAAGGCTTCGATGGCCTCATAGGAGGCAAGGCCGAGGCTCTCGTAGAGCTTGGCTAGACCGCGGTTGCGATCCTCCGAGCGCTGCCAAAAGAGGCGCTCGTCGTCGCCCAAGAAGGGGGCTGCCTCCATCTGGCTCTGATGCTTGAGGATGCTGTTACGCTTGAAGCGCAGCTCCTCTGGGCTCATGGGTACAGCCATCTCGATGTGCTCGATCTCCCATTCGGCCCAAGCGCCACGATACATCCACACGCGGCAGTCTTCGGCATACCACTTCTCGTCCTTGAAGAGGTCGATGGCCGCCAGGATAGCGTCTAGGCACACCTTGTGCGTGCCGTGTGGGTCGGCCAGGTCACCGGCCACGAATATCTCGTGAGGCTTGATGCTCTCGATAAACTCCTTGACGATAAGGATGTCCGCCTCGCTGAGGTCGTTTTTCTTCACCAGGCCAGTCTCGTAGAATGGTAGGTCGAGGAAGTGTATGTGGTCATCGGCTAGGCCTACAAAGCGACTCCCCGTGCGCGCTTCTTCGCGACGGATGTTACCCTTCATGAAGCGTACGTCTAGACGTTCGGGCTCGCCCTCCTCCTTGTGATGCATGAGGAACTCGCGTATCTCTTCGGCCTTCTGAAGCACAGGGTCATCCTCACGGCCATAGTGCTTGCAGACGTTGCGCAGGAAGCTCACGTAGCGGATCACCTCCTCGTCACCCACGGCAATGTTGCCTGAGGTCTGGTAGGCGACGTGTACGTCGTGTCCCTGCTCGACGAGGCGACGGTAGGTACCTCCCATGGAGATCACATCGTCGTCGGGGTGTGGACTGAAGACGATGACGCGCTTGGGGTAGGGGTTGGCTCGCTCGGGGCGGTTGCTGTCGTCGGCATTGGGCTTACCACCAGGCCAGCCCGTGATGGTATGTTGGATGTCGTTGAATACCTTGATGTTTACATTGTATGCAGAGCCATACTCAGCCACCAGTTCGCCTAGACCATTGTCGGTGTAGTCCTTGTTGGTGAGCTTGAGGATGGGTTTGCCCGTCGTCTCACAGAGCCATACGATGGCACGGCGGATGAGCTTCTTGTCCCAGACACAGCTGGTTACCAGCCAGGGGTGGTTGATACGGGTCAGCAGAGAGGCCGAGGCCAGGTCGAGATATACCTGTGCCTTGGGATGCTGCTGGAGGATCGAGGCGGGGACAGCGTCCGTTTGGTTTTGCTCCACGGTGAGGGCGATCTGCTTGGCCTTGTTGTCTCCCCAAGCGATCAGGGCGATGTTGTGCGCCTTGAGGATGGTACCCAAACCGATGCTGATGGCGCTGTGGGGCACACTATCCAGGTGGTTAAACATACTCTTGGCCGCCTCCTTGCGCGAGATGGCATCGAGCACCACCAGGCGGGTATGCGTGTTGGCATGCGTACCGGGGAGGTTGAAGCCGATGCTAGAGCTAGCGCCGATGCCGAGTATCTGCATGTCGATACCTCCGAGCGAAGCGATGCGCTCTTCGAAGGCAGCGCACTCGGCATTGACCTCCTCGATAGGGCACTGGGCATTGGGCGAGAGGATGTTCTCTGGCTTGATGTCGATGTGTGAGAGGAACTCGCTACGCACCTTGGCCAAGCACCCGACGGCGCTGTCGGCAGGCAGAGGGTAGTACTCGTTGCCCAGTACAGCCACTACACCGGCGAAGCTCAAACCTTCGTTGCGGTGCAGTTCGATCAGACGCTGGTAGACGATCACGGGCGATTCGCCTCCGGCCAGCCCCAGGACGTAGGTCTTGCCCTCGGCGGCAGCCTTGCGGATGTCGCTGGCGATGCGGTCTGCTAGGATATGCGCAGCCTCTCTATCGTTTTCTCCGATGGTGGTGGGTATCTTCTCGAAGCGGGTGAGTACAGCTTTATCCAGAGCATTGACAGGGCGGTAGTATCGCTCTGGTATCTCCGTTAGCTTGATAAGGGAACTAAGATTTGTTCTCATTGCTTTTTTAGTTGTGTAACGTTGTTATCGCAAAGGTAACTATATTTTCTGTTGGGTAAGTATAATTTCTTATTTAGATTATACGCTTTATGTAATCCCGCCCTGCTCCTTGCTCCTGGGTGAGGCATCCTCCCAGCTGAGGACGTACCGCTCGGGTAATAGCTAGCCCCATCTCCACTAGCGTCCTCAAGGGACACCAGTAGAGATGGGGCTGATTGCTTGGGGCGAGAGCGCTCTTGGCTTTGGGTGCCTAAGTGCCCGGGGAACCCCCTAGGCTAGGGGACGAGGCTGAGGAGCTTGAGGATGGCCTGCCAGGCGCTGGGGGCTAGGGTCGTCTTGATAGAGGCATACTCCGTAGGTAGTCCCGTCTTGGAGGGTTGCATGAGGTGGTTGGTCTCAGGCACGCGCCTAATGTGTGCCGTGGGGATAGCCTCTTGCAGCACGTCGGCATTGCTGAGCGATACCTGCATGTCCTGCTCAGACTGCAGGGCTAGGATAGGGCACCGCACCTGGCGGAGGTCGTCGAGCGGTACGATACGCAGCATCGTACGCACGCTCGGGTAGAGCATCTCGGTGACCATTAGCCTCTTGACTTGCTCGCGCTGCTCTCCCTGTATACTTGGGGGGAGAAGCTCCTCTAGATGCTCCAGGGCGCGCTGAGCGAAGGCTTCGTCGCTCACCTGAGGGTCGGCCGAGAGCTCGTATAGCTCTCTGTTGAGGCGCTTGGCCTTGGCGAGCTGCTCGGCCGTCATGCCACTGATGGAGCCGAGGTCTTCGTTTTGCTCGATGAGTACCTCCTTGGCGGGTTTGATGGGCGCATTGAGCAGTAGGATGGCGGTGATGTCTTGAGGGGTGAGGTGTGCTATACGTGCCGAGATCATCCCGCCCTCGCTATGCCCAGCTAGGATGATGCGTTTGTAGCCACGATGCTTGAGGTAGGCCACGCCTCCGAGGGCATCCGAGACGAAGTCGTCGAAGGTGGCAGTCTTGATGTCGCCCTTTGACTTAGCGACACCGCGCTTGTCATAGCGCAGCGTGGCAAAGCCAGCCCTAAGGAGGCTATCGCTCAGCACGGCAAAGGGGCGATGCCCCATGATCTCCTCGTCTCTGTTGAGGGCGCCGGAGCCAGCAATCAGCAGTATGGCTGTCTCCTGGGGGGCGTGCTCCGGAGCCAAATAGGTGCCCGAGAGTAGGGTCTTGCCATCAGCGCTCATAAACTCCACCTCCTCTCCCGATTGGGGATGGGGCCCGGAGGCGGTGGGGGCTTGAGGCAGAGCGCGAGTGAAGCTCAGCGGGAGCTTGACCCCACCCTGCTGAAAGGTGCCTTGTAGCGTCCCCTCGCTTGTGAGGGTTGCCTGGTAGGTCATCGTCAGCTGGGGAATGGCAATCGAGAGGGCTTGCGCCTCGAGCTGCTCTATCTTGGTGGGGATCTTGTAGGCGCCTTGCTGTGGGCTGTCCAGGGTGATGGAGGGGGAGGTGCCCTCGAGGTCGATGTGTAGGACGAGCTTAAGCGAGCCCATCGGGAGGCTGAGCACGCCCTCCCAGTCGCCGTGTAGGCTTTGCCCCGAGGCCGAGAGGCTCCCCATCAGGAGCACGATTAGGGTAGCGAAGAGATGTTTCATGAGGGTAAAGATATTGATTGATTGTCTCTAGGCAAAGGTAGCGAAATGCCCTATATCTATATAAGCCACAGCGCCAGAGCCCGAGGCTCTGGCGCTGTGATGAGGGGTTAGAGACGACCCTCTTGCCGTGCGGCAGAGATAGTGGCCTCTAGACCTCGGCGTAGGTCGTAGAGCGGTCGCCAGCCAAGGGCAAGCAGGGGAGCGGTGTCGCACCTCCACGACCGCTGTGCCATAATGCGGTACTTGTCACTATTGAGCGGAGTGACACGCCCTGTCAGCTTGGCCCATAGGCTGCCGATAGAGCAGATGAGATACAAGAGGGGCAGAGGTGCTCTGAGGTTGAGCGCCTTGCGCCCCAGGAGCTCCTTGGCTAGCTGGCCAAAAGCCGTGTCGGTATGCGTGTCGCCATCGGCTACGATATAGCTCTGGCCCTCGGCCTGGGGGTGCTGAGCCACCAATAGGGCGGCTCGTGCGACGTCCTGCCCGTAGACGAAGGTGAGGTGTTGCTCCTCTAGGCCAGCCATGAAGTTGATCCCCCGCTGGATGCTCTCCAGGGCCATGAGGTAGTCGGCATCGCCAGGCCCATATACCCCCGTGGGCAATAGGATGCTCCAGGGGAGCCCGCTGGTCTGGACGTACTGCTCGGCTAGGAGCTTGCTACGGCCGTAGTGTGTGGTGGGGTGCTGAGGGTCGGAGGCTCTGAGCACACCATCCGAGGCCGTGGGGGCGCCGTAGCTACTGAGGCTACTGATGAGGACGAACCTCTCGGGGATAGCGCCCGCAGCGTAGAGGGCGCTACATAGGCGCTTGGTATGCTCGGCATTGGCCTGGTAAAACTCCTGTACTCGAGCTGTCTTGGTCAGCCCAGCGTTGTGAATGACGTAGTGCCAGGGCTTGCCAGCGAGCTCTCCTGCGGTTTGGCGTATGGTCTCCGTCATCCCCGCCTCGTCGGCGTAGTCGAGAGCCACCAGGCGTGCCCCTAGCGCCTCAGCTTTGCGCCGGTTGCTCTCGGGGCGTATGGCGATCCAGACCTCTAGGCCAGCCTTCTGTGCCTCCTCTACGAGGTAGCGACCGATGAAGCCCGTTGCTCCAGTGATGAGGATGCGTCGGGGGCTAGAAGACGGAGAAGTGGACATAGCGCTTGGGATTGGCTTTGAGGTCCTTCATCAGGGCATCGGCACTGTTGGCCAGGCTATCCAGGCGGTTGTATAGTCGGGCATCGTTGAGCAGGAGCCCGGCGGTGTTGTCTGTGCTTTGGAGCTGCTGGGTCATGCGTCGTAGGTTGGCCGTCGTCTCGTTGAGGTTCGCCACTATATCGTCTAGCTTGAGCCCCTCGGCATGCTTGCCTACGGCGGCCATACTTGCCGTCATCTGCTCTACGTTGCCCATCACCTGGGGCATACGCTGGGTCGCCTTAGAGAGCTGAGCCATCATGCGTTGTAGCTCTACTGTGGAGGTGTGTAGGTTGAGCATCGAGGAGTCGATGACGGGATTGCTGACGATCTCGTTAAGGCGAGTTAGCGTCTTGGTCAGCTCGGGGAGTATCTCCATCACGGCGGGCACCACCTGGTTTGTGGCGATGTCCATGAGATCCATCCCGCTGGGCTGAGCCGTGAGGGTGTCGCCAGGCGAGTAGAAGCCACTGGTGAGGCTATCGGTCGAGAGGATGAGCTCTGCTCCACTGAGCATATTGGTCTTGACGCGTATCCGACTGCCACGAGGGAGGCGTACCTCTGGCGAGAGGTTGAGCGTCACCAGAGCGGAGTAACCCTCACGGTCGTCGTACCCAAAGCGCACATCGCGTACCGAGCCTACCTTGTAGCCATTGATGCGCAAGGGGCTGGCCACGTCTACTCCGCCTAGGTCTTGCAGGCGGACGTAGTAGGTGTTGTCGCTGGAGAATAGGTTGATCCCTTTGAGGAAATTGATCCCCACGTATCCCAGGCCGAGGGCGACGATGGTGATGAGACCTATCTTGACTTCGTTCCTTAGTTTCATTACTTCTGTTTCGTGTTCTTGCTATAACGCCCTGGGCAGGCGTATTGTTTATCTGTCCCTTGGGGCAGGGCTATTGCACTCGCCCAACGCGCTTGCCCGCTCTATACTCTACAATGAAGCAGTCCTTGTAAATCTTGCGTACCTGCTGGCGTATCTTGCGAGCCTCCTCCAGGGAGCGTGTCTGGCCTACCGAGTAGACGTAGTAGCGCCCCTCCTTGGCTCGGTGTACCTTGCGTTTGAGCCGGGCGAAGCTCTTGCTCGTGGTGGAGAGGCTCTCGGGTGAGGACATGAACTGCACTCGGTAGATGCTCCCAGTCTTGGAGCGCTCGCTCGAGGTGGCCTGGCGCTCTTGGCCGCTCTCCTGGCTCGCTCTCGTTGTGGGGGGCGTCTCTGTCTCTGTCTCCTCGGCTGTCTCGGGTAGGTCTTCGTGGGCTACCTCACGCCCCTGTGAGGCGCTCCCTTTGTAGAAGCGTGTGAATGCCTTGGCCAGTGCCTGGGCTAGCTCTTGACGCCCCTCTTCGCTCCCGAGGTAGTCGCCCTCGGTGCCAATGAAGCCCACCTCCGTGAGGATACTAGGCATGGCACTCTGGCTCAGCACCCAAAAGCCGTCTTGCTTGACGCCACGGCTAGAGCGCCCTATACGTCGGTACTCCCGCTCGATATAGCTGGCCATATCGATGCTCCTCTCGAGATAGGCCTCTTGCATGAGGTCGAACATGATGTAGCTCTCGACGCTCTTGGGGTCGAAGCCCTTGTAGGTCGTCTTGTAGTCGTCCTCGAGGAGGATGGCTTCGTTTTCTCTCATCGCCACGCTGAGGTTGCGCTCCTGCTTGCCAAGCCCCAGTACATAGGTCTCGGTACCTCGTGCCGACGACCCCCTGGGCGTGCTATTGACGTGAATGCTCATAAACAGAGAGGCCTTGTGCCGATTGGCAAAGTCCGCTCGCGCTTGTAGCCCCACGAATACATCTTTGCTACGGGTATAGAGGACGCGCACCTTGGGGTGCTCTTGAGAGATGAGCCGCCCTAGGCGCCGAGTGATGTCGAGGGTAATGTTTTTTTCCTTTAGGCTACCTTGTGTGGTGCCAGGGTCTTTGCCTCCGTGCCCTGCGTCGAGCACTACGGTGAAGTCTGTCTGAGCCATTAGGCTCCCTGCCGAGCCGATCAGTATAGATAGGATGAGGACCAATACCCTTTGCCACATAAGTTGTCTATCGTTTGCTTGCCGTACGTCTGTCGTCTGCTGATGGCTATCGGGGCGCTTGTCTCCTCTTAGGCGGGGGCGCTTGCCTCGATGCTATGCCAGTGCTTGCAAAGGTAATCAATCCCTTAGACTCGTCTCGAGGGGGGCTGAGGCATTATTTCTCTGGGGTGTTTGGTGGTATCGACAAGATTGTCTACTTTTGCCGACAAGATTGTTTAACTAGGTTGTTGGATGGGCTTGTTTGTACTCCCCAACCACGCTTAGCTGAGCAATGGGATACAGCGATATAGTATTAAGATAATGAGACATAAGACTCAGGAGAGCGCCCAAGATACTTCGACCGAGCAGAGGATATACGCCGCTGCCGAGCGGGAGTTTATGACCAAGGGCTACGATGGTGCCAAGATGATGAGCATCGCGCGCCAGGCAGGCGTGAGCCACTCGATGCTACACTATTACTATCGGGACAAGGAGAGCCTCTTCTTGATGGTGCTGGAGGAGAAGGTCAAGACCATCCTACCAATACGGCAGAGGCTCTTGGATCAGAACCTCAAGGGGGTTGAGCTCCTACGA
>JBGYQR010000096.1:0-3327 GCA_041839075.1 Porphyromonas sp. | reverse complement strand
GCGCTATGGCACCTCGGTAAGCCGTCTGCGTCAGCTCAATGGGCTAAGCTCCAAGGCCTCCATCCGCGCAGGGCGTAGCCTCCGCGTCTCCTAGTCTAGTGGGGCAGTTCCCCTAGAGCCCTCGGGCGTAGAGCGTAGTCTAAGCCCCTGCCCGTCCCTCGTCTATCTCGCCCCCGCCCCTGGGTGAGGCTGGTAGCCCCGCTGAGCGTGGGCGCCTATGCCTCGGTGAGAGACGGCAGAGTGTGGACATCTCCCCCTTCCCCTGGGTTGCTAAGGGGGAGATACATCAGGCATAATAGTTAAATTGTAGAATAGTGAATAATGGAAGTCCCCTAGCCGTGATGGCTGGGGGACTTCGCTTGTTGCTAGGGGAGGGGCGACGCCTGGACGCAAGGCGTAGGGCGGGGGGCTCGGCATAGGCCGTAGGTGGGGTGCTCAGCCTAGGCCGGGCAGACCGAGGCCTTTGTAGCGAGGGGTAGCGGGACAAAAGCCCTCAGCGCCATTACACCTCCGCCTGGGGCGAGGCGTCAAATGGGAGGCGGTAGTCGCACCCCTCGTGGTAGGCAGAGCATCCGTAGCTGGTGCGCCCGCGGATGATGTAGCCCCGTCCGCACTTGGGGCATAGAAGAGGCGACGTACTAGCTGAGGTCGGTTGGGGGGAGGTGGGAGGTTTAGAGGCCTCTGCCTGGGGCCCAGTAGGTGGCGCACTGGCCACTGCACCAGGAGCCGAGGAGGCGGTGAGGACGTCGTGTACCAGGGCGTGGGTCATAGCCTTCAGTTCGCCCAGGAAGGCGCTCGCCTCGAGCTCACGGCGCTCGATCTGACGAAGTTTGTACTCCCATTGCCCCGTCAGCTCAGCGCTCTTGAGTAGCTCCGATCGGATCTTGTCTATCAGGTCTCGCCCCACCGAGGTGGCGTGTATCTGACTGCGCTTTTCCTTGACGATATAGCCCCGCTTAAAAAGGGTCTCGATGATGTTGGCTCTGGTCGAGGGGCGCCCGATGCCCTGCTCTTTCATCGCCTCGCGCAGGTCTTCGTCTTCGACGAGCTTACCTGCCGTCTCCATGGCTCTTAGGAGAGTGGCCTCGGTGTAATACTTGGGGGGTTGGGTCTGGCGCTCTTTGAGCTCGGGGGTGTGAGGCCCCTCCTCCCCCTTGACGAATTGGGGCAGAGCCTTGCTGGAGGTGCTAGAGCCTTCTCCTCCCTCGCCCTCGGTGGGTTCGTCGTCGGGGCTAGCGCCCGAGAAGACCACGCGCCACCCGGGTTGCAAGATTTCCTTGCCACTGGTCTTGAACGCCGTGCGCCCCACCTTGCCCTGGACGGTGGTGGTGCTGATCTGACAGTCGGGGTAGAAGGCCGCGATGAAGTGCCGTGCCACCAGGTCAAAGACTTTGCTCTCGCGGTCGCTGAGCCCGTGTACCGGTTGCCCCGTAGGGATGATGGCGTGGTGGTCGGTAATCTTGGCGTTATCAAAGACCTTCTTGCTCTTGCGCAGCGAGGGCGCCGTCAAGAGGGGCGTCGTCAGTTCGCGGTAGCCCACTAGCCCCAGGAGTATCTTGCTAGAGCGCTCGTAGATGTCTTCGCTGAGGTAGGTCGTGTCTACGCGTGGGTAGCTGGTGAGCTTCTTCTCATAGAGGCTTTGGATGGTCTGGAGGGTCTCCTCGGCCGACATACCAAACTTGCGGTTGCAGGTTACCTGGAGGCTGGTGAGGTCAAACAGGCGCGGGGGCAACTCCTTGCCTGCCTTTTGCTTGATGTCGGTAACCTCAAAGGGGAGGCCCGTGATGGCCTCGAGGGCTTGCCGGGCTTTGTCGGGCGTGTCGTAGCGCCCCTTGTCGGCAGCAAACGAGACCTCTCGGTACAGCGTACGTAGCTCCCAGTAGGTCTCGGGGACGAACTGCTCGATCTCTCTCTGCCTCTCGACGACGAGCGCCAGCGTGGGCGTCTGCACGCGCCCGATGGAGAGGAGCTGTCGCCCTTGGGCGTAGCGCATGGTGTAGAGGCGTGTGGCATTCATCCCCAGGAGCCAGTCGCCGATAGCTCGGGCGAGCCCCGCCTCGTAGAGCGACTGGTAGTCGGCCTCGTCCCTGAGGTGCTGGAAGCCCTCACGTATGGCCTCGTCGGTGAGCGAACTGATCCACAGACGTTTGACAGGTACTCGGCAACCGCAGAGCTGGAGTACCCAGCGCTGGATCAGTTCGCCCTCTTGGCCAGCATCACCGCAGTTGATGACCATCGTGGCCGTCTGCATCAGCGAGGTGATGACCGAGAGCTGGCGCTGGTAGAGCTCGTTGTCAATGGCCTTGATGCCGAAGCGCTCGGGGATCATCGGCAGAGAGGAGAGCCCCCAGGCACGCCACGAGGCGTTGTAGTCGTGGGGCTCCTTGAGCGTGCACAGATGCCCGAAGGTCCAGGTTACCTGATAACCATTACCCTCGAGGTAGCCTGCCCCCTTGTCTATGACGCGCTTGCGGGCTCCGAGTAGGCTGGCGATGTCTCGTGCCACACTCGGCTTCTCTGCGATACATACGATCATATCATCCCGATGATTTTAGCTGTGCAAACTTACTCATTTTCCCCGCCCCACCCTGCCTGCGGCTAGGCTTGTATATATTATTCCCTCCTCTTACCCTATTTCTTTTGTCTATGCTGAGGGCACTTAGTGTAAACGAAGAACAGAGACTCTATCGCCTGCTGATAGAGTCTCTGTCCCCTCGAGCTTAGACAAGCTGAGGTATTATTTTGGAAGGTGTTGTTGTATGGTCTCTATGAACTTCTTTTATGCAAAGAATGCCCTCCTCGTACTAGTGAACTCTTCATACAACTCCATGTAGATCATGTCCATAAGAACTAGTAAAGTAAACCAAGAGGCATAGTTGTTGTCAGCTCCCATCTCTTGTATCTTCTGAGGATTCATCACATTGCCTTGATATGAGAGAGTATTGTGAGCACAGCGATTGCGATGCTCATATAGGCTGTTATATATTTCTTGGAGAGAGCTCTCAAAGAGGTGATCCTTTCCCCAGCACTCTATCTTAAACAGATCGCCGATTTTAAGATCTCGCAATTCTCGAGGCAGCCAGTCCTTGGCAATGCTTTTCTCGAGGATATTTTCCTTGAAATTTTTGAGTTCCCTCGGTAACTCATTCTTTTTTGCGTCGCCAATCTTCACAAGTTTTTTTGCTCTGTCAATCTCCACAAGCTTTTTTGCTCTGTCAATCTCCACAAGCTTTTGGAGAAGAGTCTTATATACCTCGTTCTTGCTGGCGTAGTTAGAGTACTCTCCTTGTTTGCCATTGATATTTTTCAAAAAATCGTAGCGAAACT
>JBGYQR010000095.1:0-2692 GCA_041839075.1 Porphyromonas sp. | reverse complement strand
TCATATCCCTGTTTGACGTGGGCGACGAAGACGGCTGAGGGGAAAGGGGGCTTAGTTTGCTTCATGAGGATAGTGAGCGTTGGTTGAGCATTCAGAGAAGCGATGGACTGGCTATCTCAGCCAATACAGGAGCCGTTTGTAGTTGATCTTAAAGAGCCAGCGCAGTCGTCTTATGAGGCTATCGGAGTGGCTCTGTATCGAGGATGAGAAGCCCCCAGCATGGCTCCCCTGGGTGG
The DNA here is from genome assembly GCA_041839075.1 of Porphyromonas sp. Classification (GTDB taxonomy): domain Bacteria; phylum Bacteroidota; class Bacteroidia; order Bacteroidales; family Porphyromonadaceae; genus Porphyromonas. The sequence continues at coordinate 2,456 of JBGYQR010000095.1, read as the reverse complement.
CAATGGTCGGCTGGCTCCACCAGTAGGTGAGTAGCCCCTCTTGCCTTAGATGGTCGTGCAAGCGGTCTATCGGGCGGTCTACGCCTTGGGTGCGGGCGTAGTGCAGGATGGCTTCTGCCCCAGCGCGGTTGATGTGATAGGCTCCCGTCATGCGGTAGGTGCTACCGAGGTAGGTGATGCGCCCTGCTCGGCGCTGGCTACGGGGGACGAACTTGAGCCTCGTGTCTTCGTAGGATATGAGGGCGGGACTATGGTTAGGCTCGGCCCTCAGCTCCTCGAGGCTACGGAGGTAGATGGGGACGAAGCGCTTGTCTAGGTAGATGTCGTCCTCGAGGATGAGGGCGCCAGGAAGCTGACGGCGGACGATCTCCTCGTAGATCAAGAGGTGCTTCATTGCGCACGACACCTCGGCCGTAGGCGAGGGCTTCCAAGAGAGGTCGAAGTACTGAGCCATGCGCTCGGGGGTAATGTCAGAGATATCTCCATCGAGCATATAGGCAAAGGGTATGCCTCGCTCCTTGAGGTGCGCCTCTATATGTATGGCGCGGTCTTCGTAGCCCTGCTTGACGTGGGCCACGAAGGCAGGACAGGGCAGTGTAGCTTGGGGTTGAGTCATAGACGAAAGTTTATAGTCTCGAGCGATGTAGGGCAAATATAGAAGTTCTCCTAGATATATCATCGCTGGATGCCTCCTCTTGTCCCTCGCGAGTAACATAGGCAGAGAACCTGGGGCTACCACCCACCGGAGGCTGGATGACAAAGCGTGCGCCCGCATCCGCTGCTGAGCCAAGTATCTCGGAGGCTCTCGCTGCCAGGACGCCCATGGTGCACCGTAGGTTGATCTCTACGCAGGGGTGCAGGCTCAGCCCGCCTTGACTATCGGTGTAGGCAAAGAGATCCACCCCCACCCAGCCCGAGTAATGCGGAGCGATATGCGCCTCTAGGAATGTGCGGTAGCCAGCGAGCCATTGCTCCCAGCTGACGGCCTGGGGTAGTAGAGACGAGAGGAGGTCTCGCTGAACGTCCTGGGGGAGAAGTAGGTTGCCCGTGTAGGCTGTACCGCCCTTGGGATCGGTGGCAAAGGTCGAGATGTAGCGATGCGTGGCTTTGCCCTCAGAAAGGTAAAAGAGCAGGGCGTAGTTGCCCACCACCTCGAGCCTTGGCTCTAGGCTAATGCCCTGACCTCGCCGAGCCTGCCCGAGCAGGAGCTCGGCCTCCTGGTATGCCTGCCTGGTGGATAGTGCCATCACCCCTCTACCCGAGGAGGTGAACGGGCGCTTGAGCATCACCCCCGAGGGTAATAGCCCCTCGCCCTCCAGCTCCGAGAGCCACGCCCGCAATGCCTCGGGGGCTTCGCTCCCATCCAGCCATCGAGGGAATAGCCACCGAGGGATGGGGTAGTAGGCTTCGAGGTGATCCAGCAGAAGTCGTGCCGTCGAGCGGTGCGAGAGCTGGTAGTAGGTCTCCGAGATAGTTTGCCCATAGAGGCTCAGCCCACAGCGCCTGCCCCAGGCGAGTACTAGCTCCTGCACGAAGGGCTCGAGCGCCCACATCTCTAGCTCTAGAGACGTCGTCCCCAAAGAGCTAGGCTCGACCTCTTGCCCCTGGTAGTCGTAGAGGCAAAAGTCACCTAGCTCAATCGAGCGAGGGCGCAGGACATAATCGCCACGCTCCGCCAAGAGGAACGACAGCTCGTATAGGTCGTACATCATCTGACGCACGACCTTGGGCGGGGTGTAGGCTTGATGCCGAGGCGCCCGTAGGGCTTCCTCGTGCCCTGGGTTGAAGAGGTAGAGCTTGGGCATATAGAGATAAAGCTCCCTACCGGAGGCACACTAGCCCCCTCCCTCATGGTGTGGCGCTATGGCCAGGGAGGGAGGGGGCTAGTAGTCGCCTCCTGGGGAGAGCGAGGAGGCTAGGGGTTGATGGCAGCGTGTACGCTATCGGCGGTGGCCTTGTCCGTGAGTAGCTCGATCAGCGAGAGGGCAAACTCCTGGCTGACGCCAGCGCTACGAGCCGTTACGATACGCCCCGAGACAACGACCTTCTTGTCCGTAGGTACGTAGCCAGTGAGCTGGGGCTCAAAGCTGGGGTAGCAGGTGGCCTCACGACCCTCTAGGATGCCTAGACCTCCGAGGATAGAGGGGGCGGCGCAGATCGCTCCGATGACCTTACCCGCCTCGTACCCCTGCTTGATCACCTTGAGGAGGGTGGGGCTATTAGCTAGGTTGGTAACCCCTGGTAGGCCTCCAGGTAGCACGAAAGCGTCGCTTGCTATATCGCCCACCTTGGCTAGGGGGATGTCAGCGATGACGGGCACATGGTGCGCCCCTCTGATCTCTAGGCTATCGCCCACGGCTACGGTGATGGTGGTCAGGTCAGCACGGCGCAATAGGTCGATGGTGGTCAGGGCTTCGATCTCCTCGAACCCCTCGGCTAGGAAGACATAAACGATC
>JBGYQR010000094.1:0-9387 GCA_041839075.1 Porphyromonas sp. | reverse complement strand
CTGCTGTATGGTGGTGGCACCAGTGCTGGTAACGCTGATGCTTACTTCGCTGATGGGGGATGGACTGCCCCAGGGGTTGCCTGCGGGCGTTGTAGACCTAGATAATAGTAACCTCTCGCGCAGTGTCGTGCGCAATCTAGGCTCGATGCAGCAGACCGATATTGTGGCGCAGTATGGTAGTGTAGCAGAGGCCAGAGAGGCCGTCCAGAGAGGAGAGGTGTATGCGTTTTACTTCATCCCAGAGGGCTTCTCGGCAGACGTGCAGGCACAGCGTCAGCCTCTTCTGTCGTTCTATACCAACTATACCTATATGATCGCGGGGTCTCTGCTCTTTAGGGATATGAAGATGATGAGCGAGCTCACCTCGGGGGCGGCTCAGCGCTCTGTCCTCTACGCTCGTGGAGCTACCGAGAGGCAAGCGATGGCTCAGCTTCAGCCCATCGTGGTGGACGCATTCCCGATCGGAAACCCATGGCTCAACTACTCCGTCTACCTTAGCAATATCCTCATCCCGGGCATCCTAGGGCTACTGGTGATGATGGTTACGGTATGCAGCATCGGCGTGGAGATCAAATATGCTACCGCGCGGGAGTGGCTTGCCCTCACCCGGGGACAGATGCTCCAGGCCTTGCTAGGCAAACTGCTACTACATACGCTGATATGGGCGCTCGTCGGTACGGCTATACTAAGCTACCTATATGGGTGGCTGGGCTATCCGCTTGAGGGGGGGCTCGCCCCTATGTGGTGTGCCATGCTATTGATGATACTCGCCTCCCAAGGGCTAGGCGTGGTGATGATCGCCCTACTGCCTACGCTGAGGCTAGGGCTTAGCTTTGCTTCACTTTGGGGTATGGTCAGCTTCTCGATCTGTGGAGCGTCGTTTCCCGTGATGGCTATGCCACCTGCCATCCAGGCTCTTAGCTACCTCTTCCCTCTAAGGCACTACTATCTGATCTATGCGACTAGTGCCCTGGATGGCTTCTCGCTGTACTATGCCTGGGGCAATGTCCTTAGCCTCCTGGCCATGGCCTTGCTCCCGATTGTGCTCTTGCCTCGGCTGAGGGCTGTGGTGCTCGTGCAGCGCTATATCCCCTAGTCGTAGCGGACGTGTCATACATACACTCATATATCAGGTTAGTGATGAGACGAATATACCAGGCCTTTGTAGACCTCATCTATATCGCCCAGGACGAACTGAGGCATACCCGCCGAGATGTGGGGATGGTTATCTTTTTCCTCATCGTGCCTCTCTTGTACCCACTGCTATACAGCTATATTTATAGCCAGGAGGTGGTCAGAGAGGTACCAGCCGTCGTTGTAGACGAAGCCCATACCGCACAGAGCAGAGACTTCGTACGTCGTATGGATGCCTCTCCCGACGTCCATATCATCGGCTATGCTACTAGCCTAGAGGAGGCACAGCTGGCGATCAAGGAGCGTAGGGCTTATGGCGTCGTCATGATCCCGAGCGCATTCTCAATCCGCATAGCCCAAGGGGAGCAGGCTGTCATCAACCTCTACTGCGATATGAGTGGGATGCTTTATTATAAGGCTCTTATGCTCACGGCCACAGAGGTCTCGCTACAAATGAACCGCGAGATAAAGGTCGCTCGCCTAGGGCTCTCCTCTGACCGCGAGGGAGAGGTGGCGACCTATCCTGTTGAGTATCGAGAGGTGGGGCTCTTTAATCCGCAGGGTGGGTTTGCCTCGTTTTTGCTCCCTGCTGTGCTGGTACTGATATTGCAGCAGACGTTGCTCCTCGGTATCAGTCTCTCGGTGGGCACTTACCGCGAGCATACCCAGGGGCGTAGCCTACTGCCCGAGGGCAATGTGCACTATGGAGGTGTGCTACGCATTGTCCTCGGGCGGGGGCTGTGCTATATGCTGATATACCTAGTGGTCGCTTGCTATACCCTGGTGGTCGTCCCGGCACTCTTTAACCTGGTGCGGTTGGCCGACTTTGCAGACCTAGCTCTCTTTGTCTTGCCTTACCTTTTGGCCTCGATCTTCTTCGCCATGGCGATGAGCGTCTTTGTACGTACGCGAGAGTCGGGGATGCTACTTTTTGTCTTTACCTCTGTGCCATTACTATTCCTCTCTGGTATCTCATGGCCCGAGGTCGCAATGCCCCAGGGCTGGCTGTATCTCGCGAAGCTCTTTCCCTCGACCTTGGGCATCAATGGCTACGTCAAGCTCAATAGTATGGGAGCCTCGCTGGCGGATGTTGCCCTCGAGTTTATAGGCCTATGGGTGCAGGCTTTTGTGTACCTCTTGCTGGCTTGCTGGGGGTATAGTCGTCAGGGGATTCGCCGCGTGTCGGCCTAGACTCTCCCTTGGTCTATTAGCCAGTTGCAGGGCTCTAGGCGAACCTCCCCGGGGCTCTGCCTTAGACCACCCGAGGGCTTTACCTTAGAGGGCTCAAGGGCTCTAAGGTAGAGCCCTCGGGTGGTGCTATATAGAGCGGGGAGCGGGGGAGGGGAGGAGGACGTATCCCCCATAGTCTAGACCTCGACAAAGGGTATTATCTTTGTGGCGCAGTATAATGAGTAGGTGATGAATGCAGTCATACGATATATCTCCCGCCAGGCGAGGAGGGGGGCTCTGATACTCCTGAGCCTTGTCTCTGGTCTAGAGATAGCCATGGCACAAGCGAGCTATGGGTTGCCCGAGCGTCTGAGCGACAAGGCTGAGATGAGTATCTTGGTAGCTAGCCCCAGCGACCAGGACGTCTATACGCTCTATGGGCACGCAGGCTTTAGGGTGCTAGATGCCGAGCAGGGGCTCGATGTGACGATCAACTATGGGATATTCGACTTCTCTGCTGGCTTCCTCCTACGCTTTGTCAAGGGCGAGACGGACTACGTCGTGATGCCCCTGCCGACAGATAACTATATGCAGGAGTACCTCACACGGGGTAGTTCAGTGACGGAGCTTGTCCTTAATATCCCCCCCTCGGCCATGGCTAGCGCCTGGGAGTCTCTGCTTTGGGATATTCGGCCAGAGCATTGTAGGTATCGCTACAACTTTTTTTACGACAACTGCTCTACTCGACCGCTATCGATCTACGAGAAGGCTATTGCCTCGATGACGACCCGAGGCTCTGAGCCCGTCTCTCCACTAGCAGCGGATACAACGCATGCCTACCAGCTGTATATCCAAGACGCTGATAGTCTCGTATCGTCTTGGCGCTCAGAGATCAATGCGCTCGAGGGGAGGCATCCCTGGTTGATGCTGGGTACAGACCTTTTGCTCGGCGTGCAGACGGACGAGAGGATGACGACCAGAGAGCTAGCTTTCTTGCCACACCACCTCGAGAGATTGCTCAGCTCTGCCTATTATATAGAGCGAGCATATAGAGCCTCCGACGGAGGAGGGCAGGAGGCTCGAGACACTCAGCATCCAGCGCTTAGGAGCGTTAGGCGCTACACCCCCCAGGCGCCACTACCTCCTGCCAAGACCTCGTGGCTGGGGCTCGTGGGTCCCCAGGTTGTCTTTGGGCTCTTGGCTCTGCTTGCTTGTTGGAGCCTTTGGCGGGCATATCGCAGGGGTAGGTATTGTAGGAGCTACCACTATATGATGCTTGCCGTTGCAGGATTGGCAGGGCTACTCATCTTCTACGTCGCAGTACTCTCGGAGCACCCTCATCGCTGGCCCAACTATAACCTTGTAGTCCTGCACCCCTTGCACCTCTTGCTCGCCATACCTCTAATGCTCTCGGGGAGAGCGTGGGGGAGGAGGCTAGCATATCTCTATCATTTTATTAACTTTGTGGTGCAGTGCGCCCTCCTTGTGTCGGGTCTCTTTGGCCAGGCATACTTCAACAGCGCACTCTACCTCATCTCGCTCACTCTGGGGCTTCTCTCTCTTTGCTATCTCGTAGCAAACAAGGAGGCTCGGAGCGCTGGAGCCGATAGAGGTTGATAGATAAATAGTCGATGGAGCAGAGACGCTTTAGGATACTTCTTTCATCACTGGTCGCCCTGGTGGCGCTACAAGTACAGGCCGAGGCACAGCAGTTGCCTAGGCTTGTCGTGTGCATCACGGTCGATCAGTTGCGTAGCGACTACTTGGAGGAGCTGGCTCCTCTGATGCAGGAGCACGGACTAAAGCAAATGATGCAAGAGGGGCGTCTGTATCGGGATGTTCGCTTCCCGCTCTACCAGCCTAGCGTAGCCTCTACCTCAGCAACCATCCATACGGGTACCTATCCCCATATCCATGGCATAGAGTCGGACAATATTTATCTGCGAGGACGAGGACGGGAGCAGTCGATACTATGGGACGAGGCCTATCAAGGCGACTATACTAGAGATACGTATGCGCCTACGGCCTTGCTCGTTAGCTCTCTGGGGGATAGGCTCAAGGACGCTTCGCAGGGGACTAGCCTTGTGTACAGCTTGGCTCCCGATGCAGAGGCCGCCATTGTAGCGGCTGGCGTGATGGGCGATGGTGCCTACTGGATCGACAATGCCATAGGTGCCTGGAGCTCGACCAGCTACTATCCCAAGATGTCGGCTCCTCTCGAGCAGTACAACAGATCTGCCGAGGGTCCCAACAAACGCCTCTTGGCGGGGCTGATGTGGAGACCACAGGGGGGCTACAAGACCCCAGAGGTATCGTTTTCGCATCGGGACAAAGCGTTTGCATATCGCTATCAGGGCGTAGAGGCTGTCTCACGCTTCAAGCAAAGCGCCCTCGTCAATGAGGAGGTTACCAACTTTGCCCTGCGAGTACTAGAGCACGCAGGCTACGAGCATCGCCGTAGCCCAGGCCTACTAGCTCTAACCTATACCGCACAGCCTCAGGGCAGTGGAGAGCTAGAGGCAGAGGTCGTAGACACCTACCTACGCCTCGATGCAGACATTAAGCGATTGCTCTCGGCGCTAGACCGTAAGATCGGGCTGCGCAACTGCCTCATCGCCATCACTGGTACAGGCTACACAACCTATCAGCCATATAGGCCTCTGCGCAAAGGAGAGGCCACTAACCCCAGGCGTATCTCTGTCGAGAGGCTGACAGCCTTGACGAATATGTACCTGACGGCAGCCTATGGCTCAGGCGAATGGATTGAGAGCAACCGCAATGGACGCCTCTACCTCAATCGTAAGCTCATCGAGAGCCGTAAGCTCTCTCTCTCTGCCGTGCAGAGGAGTGTGGCGGACTTCTTGCGCTCGGCCGAGGGCTTGTCTATGGCTTGCTCACTCGACGAATTGCGCGGTGGCTCTGACCTCCTGTCGCAGCAGTTGTCTAGATCGATACACGCGCGCTATGCCGCAGATGTCTACTGGTCGGTACTACCTGGCTGGGAGATAGAGGAGGCTAGTCGCCATCCTCAGCTTCGCCTGACGAGCCTAGCGGTACCTACGCCGCTTATCCTTTGGGGCCCAGGCGTATCTCGGGAGTTTGATTACCCCGTCGTTGAGGCGACGGATATTGTACGGGCGATATGTAGCGTTCTGCGCATACGTCCGCCGAATGCTTAACTAGCCTCTCCCCCAGGGGTATCCTCTCTTAGCACGAGGCGTAGCCCGCATGTCGGGAGCAATGAGATATGTCCCTAGGACGTCTCATGGGACTAGAAGCATTTGGTCAATAAGGAAAATAATAACACAAATAATATGGGATTTTTAGATTTCCTGTCGAAGCTATTCGGCAACAAATCACAAAGAGACCTCAAGGAGATAACCCCTTGGGTAGAGAAGATTAAAGCTGTCTATGAGGGCGTACAACGCCTCTCGGATGACGAACTGCGTCAGCGTACCGCTCAGCTCCGTCAGCAGATACAAGACTATGTAGCGGAAGACCGCCAGCGTATAGCCGACCTCAAGGCTTCTGTGGCCGGTAAGGATCTTGACGCGCGTGAGGCTATCTGGCGCGAAGTAGACAAGGAGGAGAAAGCTATCTTGGAAAAGATGGAAGAGGTACTTGATGAGATACTTCCCGAGGCTTTTGCCATCATCAAGGACACCGCTCGTCGTTTTGCTCAAAACTCAGAGATACGTGTGTCGGCCACTCAGCTAGACAGAGACCTGGCTGTAACGAAAGACTTCGTTACTATCGAAGGCGACACGGCCATCTATCGCAATCATTGGCTGGCTGGTGGCAACGAGCTTCAGTGGGACATGGTGCACTATGACGTCCAGCTCATCGGTGGTACGGTGCTGCACAAGGGTAAAATCGCCGAGATGGCCACCGGAGAGGGTAAGACGCTCGTGGCTACGCTCCCCGTCTTCCTCAACGCACTTACGGGCAACGGGGTACACGTGGTAACGGTCAATGACTACCTCTCCAAGCGCGACAGCGAGTGGATGGGTCCGTTGTATATGTTTCATGGCCTAACCGTAGACTGTATCGACAAGCACCGCCCCAATACTCCCGAGCGCCGTGCAGCCTACAACGCCGATATTACTTTCGGCACCAACAACGAGTTTGGCTTTGACTACCTCCGCGACAATATGGCCACCTCTCCTGGAGACCTGGTGCAGCGCAAGCACAACTACGCTATCGTCGATGAGGTAGACTCCGTATTGATCGACGATGCTCGTACGCCTCTGATTATCTCGGGGCCAGTAGCCCGAGGAGATCAACAGCTCTTTGAGGAGTTTTTGCCCAACGTCGAGCACGTCGTAGAGGCTCAAAAGCGCCTCTGTCAGCAACTCCTCTCTGAGGCTAAGCGCAAGATAGCTAGCCAGGACAAGAAGGAGCAAGAGGAGGGGTACCTGCTATTGCTACGCTCTTTCAAGGGGATGCCCAAGAGCAAGCCTCTGATCAAGTACCTCAGCGAACCAGGCGTCAAGACTGGTATGCTGCGCCAGGAGGAGTATTATCTCCAGGACAATATGCGCCAGATGCATATCGTTACCGATGAGCTGTACTACGTCATTGACGAGAAGCACAATAGCATTGACCTCACGGACAAGGGGATAGACCTGCTGACCAAGGGGACTGACGACAAGCAGTTTTTTGTGCTCCCCGACATCGCTGCTCAGCTCTCAGAGTTGGAGCTTCAGGGATATAGCACCGAAGATCTTGCCAACCGCAAGGAGGCTCTCCTTTCGGAGTACTCGCTCAAGAGTGAGCGTGTACATACTATCAACCAGTTGCTCAAGGCCTATTCGCTCTTCGAGAAAGACGACCAGTACGTGGTGATGGATGGTAAGGTTATGATCGTCGATGAGCAGACGGGACGTATCATGGACGGCCGTCGCTACTCGGATGGTCTGCACCAGGCTATCGAAGCCAAGGAGCGCGTTAGGGTGGAGGCTGCTACTCAGACGTTCGCCACTATTACCCTGCAAAACTATTTCCGCATGTACCACAAGCTCGCAGGGATGACGGGTACAGCAGAGACAGAGGCAGGAGAGCTGTGGGATATCTACAAGCTCGATGTCGTTGTGATCCCCACCAATCGCCCGATTGCTCGCCGGGATCTCAACGACCGCGTCTACAAGACGGTCAGAGAGAAGTACAACGCCATCATCGAGGAGATCGAAGCGCTCGTACAAGCTGGGCGCCCCGTGCTGGTCGGCACCACTTCGGTAGAGATCTCTGAGCTGTTGAGCCGTATGCTCAAGCTCAGAGGCATTCAGCACAATGTCCTCAACGCCAAGCTCCACCAAAAGGAGGCCGAGATTGTCGCCGAAGCTGGTCGTGCTGGGGTCGTTACCATTGCAACCAATATGGCTGGGCGTGGTACCGACATCAAGCTAACCCCAGAGGTCAAGGAGGCTGGTGGTCTGGCCATCATCGGCACCGAACGCCACGAGAGCCGCCGTGTAGACCGCCAGCTAAGAGGTCGCTCGGGACGTCAAGGAGACCCTGGTAGTAGCGTCTTCTACGTTTCGCTAGAGGACCATCTGATGCGTCTCTTTGCCTCTGATCGTATCTCGGCTATGATGGATAAGCTCGGCCTTCAAGAGGGCGAGATGCTGGAGTCGAAGATGCTGACCAATGGTGTGGAGCGCGCCCAAAAGAAGGTCGAGGAGAATAACTTCGGGATCCGTAAGCGCCTCCTCGAGTACGACGACGTAATGAACTCCCAGCGTGAGGTTATCTATGGCCGTCGCAAGCACGCCCTAATGGGTGAGCGCATCGAGATGGACGTGATGAATACCCTCTACGATGCTGGTAAGGCATTGGTCGCTACCTACCAGCCCGCGGGCGACTATCAAGGCTTCTGTATCGATCTGATGCGTACGATGGCTATGGAGTCGCCGTTTGACGAGGGGACATTCCTCTCGGGTAAGGTAGAGCCACTCACGGATGAGCTATACGATGCTGTCATCGCAACCTTTGAGCGCCGCTCTAATGCTCTGGCAGAGCAGGCTAACCCCGTCATCCAACAGGTCTATGCTGACGCTGGAGATAGGTATGAGTTCATCGCTATCCCTCTGACGGATGGGCGCCATGCGTATCAGATTAGCACCAACCTCAAGGAGGCCGCCGAGACCAATAGTCGTTGCATCATTCGAGACTTTATGAAGGTGCTGGTACTGCACCACATCGATGATGCTTGGAAGGAGCACCTTCGTGAGATGGACGAGCTACGCCAGTCTGTGCAGAACGCTAGCTATGAGAACAAGGATCCTCTGCTCATCTATAAGCTCGAGAGCTTTGAGCTCTTCCAGAATATGCTAAATGAGATGAACCGCCGTACCGTATCGGTGCTGATGCGTCTGAAGATACACGCTCCAGAGCCTGCGACAGAGGACCTAGCCCGACAGCATGAGCAAGAGCAAATCCTCAGAGAGCGCCAGGCTAGAGAGGAGCTCATGCGTCAGCAAATGCTACGCCAGCAAGCACCATCAGAAGCTCCGCGCCCTCAGTATCAAGAGAGTCGCTCTACCGACGATGCTCGGAGCCAGCAGCCCCTCAAAAAAGACCCCAAGATTGGACGCAATGATCCCTGTCCTTGCGGTAGTGGGCGCAAGTTTAAGCAGTGCCACGGCCGTAACGCTTAGCCATCAACCCTCCCCCCTCCAAGTCCTTTGAAGATGGGATAGCAATACAAGTCAGAGCCATTTCCCTAGGTCCTTATGCCTAGTGGCAATGGCTCTGCTTGCTTCTTTAGGCAGGCGCTCATAGGGGATCTAGCAGAGCCCACACTTCGCTTGACCTGGTGGAGACAACTCAGCAAAACGTCAATACTCAAAATTGTTATAAGTAGACAGAATGGCGCAGTCAGCCAATAAGTACCAAGGCCTTAGCCAGGAGCAAGTCCTGGCTAGTCGGCTCAAGCATGGATCCAACACCTTGACCTCTCCTGAGAGAGAATCGCTCTGGCACAAGTTTGCTGAGAAGTTTACAGATCCTCTCATCATCATCTTGCTGGTGGCGATGATCCTCTCTCTTGGGGTAGCCGTCTACCACTACCTATCGGGGCAGGAG
>JBGYQR010000093.1:0-2758 GCA_041839075.1 Porphyromonas sp. | reverse complement strand
GCGGATCTTGTTGTTGCGCTTGATCTTTCCCTCGATAACCATACAGCCAGCAACAGTGCCGAGCTTGGTAATCTTGAAGGTCTCGCGTACCTCCAGGTTAGCCACCACCGTTTCCTTGATTTCGGGAGAGAGCATACCCTCCATGGCGCTCTTGATATCTTCGATGGTGTCGTAGATGATCGAGTAGGTACGTATCTCTACACCCTCGCGATCCGCCTGGCGCTTGGCAGCTTGGCTAGGACGCACCTGGAAGCCGATGATGATGGCAGAGGATGCAGCCGCTAGGGCTACATCGTTTTCGCTGATGGCTCCTACGCCCTTGTGGATGACATTGACCTGTATCTCTTCGGTCGAGAGGCGTATGAGGGAGTCTCCAAGCGCTTCGACAGAGCCGTCCACGTCTCCCTTGATGATGACGTTGAGCTCCTGGAAGTTGCCCAGAGCGCGGCGACGAGCCAGTTCGTCCAGGGTAAGCCCCTTCTTGGTACGGCTATCCTGCTCTCGCTTGAGCTGCTCACGCTTGCTGGCGATGCTACGAGCCTCTTGCTCAGTCTCCATGACGTTGAATAGCTCACCAGCCCCTGGTGCTCCATCCAACCCTAGGACGAGCACGGGCGTGCTAGGGCCTGCTGACTCTACGCGCTGATTGCGCTCGTTGAACATGGCCTTGACCTTACCAAAATGCGTCCCCGAGAGGAGTACATCTCCTGTCGAGAGGGTACCATTCTGCACCATGACGGTGGCGACATAGCCACGCCCCTTGTCGAGCGACGACTCAATGACTGAGCCTGTGGCACGCTTGCTCGGATTGGCCTTGAGCTCGAGTAGCTCAGCCTCGAGGAGTACCTTCTCCAACAGTTCGTTGATGTTGAGCCCGTGCTTGGCTGAGATCTCCTGGCACTGGTACTTGCCCCCCCAGTCTTCGACTAGATAGTTCATGTTAGCCAGCTGCTCACGAATACGATCTGGGTTTGCACCAGGCTTGTCGATCTTGTTGATGGCAAAGATCATGGGTACTCCAGCTGCTGCAGCATGATTGATCGCCTCCTTGGTCTGTGGCATCACGTCGTCGTCGGCAGCTACGATGATGATAGCGATATCGGTAATCTTCGCTCCGCGAGCACGCATTGCCGTGAAGGCCTCGTGCCCTGGTGTGTCGAGGAAGGTGATGCACTTGCCATTCTCCAGAGTTAGGCTGTATGCCCCGATATGCTGGGTGATACCTCCCGCTTCGCCAGCGATTACGTTGGTGTCTCTTAGGCGGTCAAGTAGAGACGTCTTACCATGGTCTACGTGACCCATCACCGTGACGATAGGCGGACGGGTAACGAGATCTTCCTCTCGATCCTCCTCCTCGACCTTGTCCTCGATGATGTCAGCGCTGACGAAGTTGGTCGTAAAGCCAAATTCTCCAGCGACGAGCTCGATTGTCTCAGCATCGAGGCGCATATTGATGGACACCATCAGCCCGATACTCATACAGGTACCGATGACCTTGCCTACGGGTACATCCATTAGGCTCGCCAGGTCGCTAACGGTAACAAACTCCGTAAGCCTAAGCTCCATAGAGTTGTCGTTGAGTGCGGCCTCCTCATCCTTGATTGCCTGGGCTTGTAGGCGAGCCTTGCGGTCGGCACGTCCTCCCTTGCCTGTGGAGCCAGAGATGCGGTTGTTGGTCTTGCGGATGTTGTCTTGTATATCCTGCTGAGAGATAGACTTGGACTTCTTGTTGTCTCGCCCTCCTCGCTCGCGCAAGTCTCTAGATTCGCGTGAGTCTCTAGACTCTTTGGACGAATAGTTGCTATCCTTGCCATTGCCACGCCCAGGATGCTCTCCTCGAGAGGAGGGGGCATTCTTTTTCTGCTTGGGCTGGCTCTCCGATAGACTTTTCCCTACGGCGTTAGGGTCTACAGGTGTCCCTCCGATGCGGGCACGCTTCTTGGTGTCCTTACTCCCCCCAGGGTTAGCGACAGAGCTCGAGCTTTTGTCTTTGTCTCGCTCCTTGCCCTTGGGCGATTTTTTGCTGGGGCGGTTACTGCCAGGGAGACTACTTAGGTCGAGGGTACCGAGGATGTTGAGCCCCTGTGTTTGAGCGTGTCCAACGTTGGAGATATGTGTCTCTGGGCGTTGCTCCTCCTTGCTCTCTATCGCGGGGGTAGGTACACTGGGCTCTTTGGATGCCTCGGGGGCAATAGCTACCTCTTCCTTCTTCGGCTGAGGTGCAAGCTTAGCCTCCTCCTTGGCCTTGGCTACGGGGGTAGGGGTAACTGTCTTAGCCTCCTCTCTTTTAGATGGGGCGACCTTGGTGGGCGTGGCTTGAGGTGTCTCTACTTGAGGCTTCGAGGACTTCTCAGGGCTAGTGGAGGTAGCTTTCTTGGAGACCTTACCTCGGCCCTCCTCTATATGCCCCACTATTTTGAGCCCACTCTTTGCCTTGGGCTCGCTGGCGCTGGTGTCAGTATCCTCTTTTGGAGCTTGCTGACCAGCAGGTTTGCTTTCTTGAACTCCCCCATCCGCAGATGTCTCTTTGAGCTCCTGGCGAATATCCTCGATGATATTGCTATCAATCTTTTGGCGGAGCTCCCTAAACAGAGCCTCAGCCATCGGTAAGTCTATGCGCGTATTGCTCTTGGCGTCTGTGGCCAACCCGAGCTTATTGATCGTCTCAATAAGCGTGTTGGAGCCGACACCTGTGCGGTTGGCTAGTTCGAATATCTTGATTTTCTTCGACATCTTCTCTTGTTTGGCGGGTTAGTAT
>JBGYQR010000092.1:0-9543 GCA_041839075.1 Porphyromonas sp. | reverse complement strand
CCCGTTCTCCTATGGCCTCATGTGGCCAGCCTTGCCCCCGAGCGAAATCACTCATGCCGCTCGGGGGCAAGCTGTGTCTAGGCTTCCAGCCCGCCCGTGGGGCACATGAGCGAATGGCCTCTAGAGGCACTCGTAGGAAGAGACCCCAAGAGAGGCTCTCGTGATTGCCTACCCGCTCCTGATAATAGGGGTACGTAGTCGTGGGAGAAGCCCTATCTTTGTATGCGACAAAATAGGACGGGGAGCCCCTCGGGAGGTATACCCCGCCTAGAGTGTAGATACAAACAAACGATATATAGACTATAAGCGTGCGCATAGACATCATCACCGTAGTTCCAGAGCTTATCGAGGCGCCTCTCTCGGCGTCTATCGTAGGGCGTACACGCGACAAAGGGCTACTCGATCTACATATACACAACCTGCGAGACTACTCGACCAACCGATGGCGTAGAGTCGATGACTATCCTTTTGGGGGAGAGGCTGGTATGATCCTTCAGATAGAGCCTATCGAAAAAGCCATCAGCGCCCTCAAAGCCGAGCGCACGTACGACGAGGTGATATTCACTTCTCCCGATGGCGAAACATTCAATCAGTCCATCGCTAACGAAATGAGTCTGCTCGGTAATATTATTATCCTCTGTGGGCATTACAAGGGGATTGACTACCGAGTGCGAGAGCACCTTATTACACGAGAGATCTCTATCGGAGACTACGTGCTTACGGGGGGCGAGCTAGCTGCTGCCGTGATGACCGATGCAATAGCTCGCCTGATCCCCGGAGCTATTGGAGATGCTGAGAGCGCTCTGAGCGACACCTTCCAGGACAACTTGGTCGCTCCTCCTGTATATACGCGCCCCGCCAGCTATAAGGGGTGGGACGTTCCCGAGGTGCTACTGAGCGGACACGCTGCGCGCATCGAGCAGTGGCGCATGGAGCAGGCGCTAGAGCGTACTCGTAGGCTGAGGCCCGATTTGCTCCAGGATAGCGACGAGCACTAGAGGTATGACTAAAGCAAAAGCAGAGGCGTATGATCTCGGTCAATAAGGTTTCGGTGGTCTTTGGGAGCTTTGTGCTCTTTGAGGATGTGTCCTTTGTCCTCTCGCCCAAAGAGCGTATAGCCCTCGCTGGCAAGAATGGAGCAGGTAAGTCTACACTACTCAAGCTACTAGCTGGTCTCGAAGAGCCTACGTCGGGATCGGTAGACCGCGCCAAGGGGATACGCATCGGCTACCTGCCTCAGGTCATGCAACATGTTGATGGGCGTACGGTGTACGAAGAGTGCGAGACGGTGTTTGCCCATCTTCGTGAGCTACAAGCAGAGGTAGATCGTCTCGCCCAAGAGATGGCAGAGCGTACTGACTACGAGAGTGCAGAGTATGCTGATCTAATCGATCTATTCACCAGGCGGCAGGATGAGCTCTCGATGAATACCAGCGGGAGCTACCACGGGCAGATCGAGCGAACGCTGATGGGGCTGGGCTTTGAGCGCGAAGACTTTCATCAGCCCACGCAGACCTTTAGTGGAGGGTGGCGTATGCGCATAGAGCTAGCTAAGATCCTGCTCCAGCGTCCCGACGTATTGCTCCTGGACGAGCCAACGAACCACCTCGACATCGAGTCAATCACCTGGCTGGAGCGATTTGTTGCTCAGGGCTCGAGTGCGCTGGTACTGATCTCCCACGACAGAGCATTCCTCGATGCCACGACGACGCGCACTATCGAGATAGAGCTAGGGCGCATACACGACTACAAAACTCACTACTCGCACTACGAGCAGCTACGAGAGGAGCGCCTGGAGCAACAGAGACGCGCCTTTGACAATCAGCAAAAGAGCATCAAGGCGACAGAAGACTTTATCGAGAGATTTAGATACAAGGCTACAAAGGCTGTGCAGGTGCAGAGCCGTATCAAGCAGCTCGAGCGTATTGAGCGTATTGAGCTTGACGAAATCGATCGCAAGGCCATGCATTTTAGGTTCTCTACGGCCACTCCGTCGGGAGCGTTTCCTGTGGTGGTGGAGGACTTGAGCAAGAGGTACGGGGAGCACAGCGTCTTCTCGGGGGTGAGCATGACCATTAGGCGTGGTGAGAAAGTTGCCTTCGTCGGCAAAAATGGTTCGGGCAAATCGACCTTGATCAAGTGCCTCATGCAGGAGGTTACGGATTATACGGGGCGCCTAGAGCTGGGGTATCATGTGGAGATCGGCTACTTTGCCCAGTCGCAAGCCCAGGAGCTGAGCAATCATCTATCGGTGTACGAGACCATCGACCAAGAGGCGCACGGAGAGATACGCACCAAGATCAACGACCTCTTGGGTGCCTTCTTGTTTGCAGGGGAGGCGAGTGAGAAGAAAGTCTCTGTCCTCTCCGGAGGCGAGCGGGGGAGACTGGCTCTCATCAAACTTCTACTGCGCCCAGCTAACCTCCTCATCCTGGACGAGCCGACCAACCACCTGGATATTCGCTCCAAGGAGGTGCTCAAGGAGGCCATCGCACGATTTGATGGGACGGTCATCTTGGTCTCGCACGATAGGGTTTTCTTGGATGGGTTGGTCGATCGTATCTTTGAGTTCAAGCACGGGCAAGTAACCGAGCATATGGGGGGCATCTACGATTGGCTCACCAAGCGCCAGCTTGAGGACGAGCAGGCTAACCCCAGAGCTCAGGAGGTACGCAATGTGATGAGCACGACCAATGCAACGGGGGCAGACGACTATGCTAGGCACAAAGAGGAGCAAAAGCGCATTCGTGCCCTGGAGAAAGAGATCGCCCAAATAGAGACGCGTAGCCAAGAGATCGACGAGGTGCTTAGGGAAATAGAGCTCAAGCTATCGAGCCAGCCAGAGGCCGAATTGTTTGTACGCTACGAAGCTCTGCAAAAGGAGCAAGCAACCCTGATGGAGCGCTGGGAGGAGCTCAATATGATGCTGTAAGGCCTAGAGGCATGGCCTACTGGCGTAGGAGGAGATAGCGCAAAAACGCTAACTTTGCACATATCAAAACGAACAAGACAAAACAAGCTATAACATAGTATGATGACGAGTAAGGAGATACGCGAGTCGTATAAGGAGTTTTTTCGTGCCAAGGGGCATCAGATCGTGCCCTCTGCGCCTATGGTGATCAAGGGGGATCCTACGCTGATGTTTACCAATGCGGGGATGAACCAGTTTAAGGATATCATCCTGGGGCATGCCGAGATAAAACACCCTAGAGTGGCGGATTCGCAGAAATGTCTTCGCGTGAGCGGTAAGCACAACGACCTCGAAGAGGTAGGGCACGATACCTACCACCATACGATGTTTGAGATGCTTGGCAACTGGTCGTTTGGCGACTACTTCAAAAAGGAAGCCATTGCATGGGCCTGGGAGTACCTGACCGAGGTGCTCGGTATGGACAAGGATAGGCTCTACGTTACGGTGTTTGAGGGCTCGCCCTCAGAGGGCCTTGAGCGCGATGACGAAGCTGCAGGATACTGGGAGCAATATCTTCCCAAGGATCGTATTATCAACGGTAATAAGAAGGATAACTTCTGGGAGATGGGCGACCAAGGCCCTTGTGGTCCTTGCTCTGAGATACACGTAGACATCCGCTCGGACGAGGAGCGTAGGCTGGTAGATGGCTTGACGCTCGTCAATCAGAGCCATCCGCAGGTGATCGAGATATGGAACCTCGTTTTCATGCAGTACAACCGCAAGGCTGATGGCTCGCTGGACAAGCTCCCCAACAAGGTTATTGATACGGGCATGGGCTTTGAACGTCTGTGTATGGCCATCCAGGGCAAGACGTCCAACTATGATACCGACGTCTTTACGCCCATCATTCGCTCTATTGCTACGCTGACGGGTATAGAGTATGGCTCGGCTGAGAAGACGGATGTCGCCATGCGCGTCATTGCAGACCATATTCGCACGATAGCCTTCTCTATCACTGATGGGCAGTTGCCTTCCAATGCCAAGGCTGGCTATGTAATCCGTCGTATCCTACGCCGAGCTGTGCGCTATGGATATACATTCCTCGGGCGTCGAGAGGCGTTTATGTACGCGCTCGTACCCGTACTCATCGAGACCATGGGCGATGCTTACCCCGAGCTAGAGGCGACGCGAGAGCTTATACAAAAGGTTATCAAGGAGGAGGAGGAAGGCTTCCTGCGTACGCTTGAGACAGGTATTCGCCTCCTGGACAAAAAGATCGAAGACCTACGCTCCGAGGGCAAGCAGGTGCTCCCAGGCGAGGATGCGTTCGTCCTCTACGACACCTATGGCTTCCCGCTGGACCTTACAGCCCTCATCCTCGCGGAGCACAAGATGCAAGTCGATGAAGTGGGCTTTGAGGCGGCAATGGAGTTACAACGTGAGCGAGCTCGTAACGCTGCCGCTATTGATGCCGAGGACTGGCAGGTTGTACGTGAGGGCGAAGTCCAGTTTGTAGGCTACGACCTTACCGAGTGTGACACTCAGATACTGCGCTATCGAAAGGTAAAGCAAAAGAACAAGGAGTACTATCAGGTCGTGCTCTCCTCGACGCCTTTCTATGCCGAGATGGGCGGGCAGGTTGGTGACAGTGGCTTCCTCCTCGATGGCGAGGTGCGCTACGAGGTGTTTGATACCAAGCGAGAAAACAATCTGGCCGTGCATCTGATGACCAAGCTCCCCAGTGATCCTAGCGTAGACCTATCGGCTCACATTGATCTAGAGCGGCGCCAGGCAGCAGAGGCCAACCACACGGCCACGCACCTCATGCACGAGGCGTTGCGCGAGGTGCTGGGGCTACATGTCGAGCAAAAGGGCTCGTTCGTCTCGCCAGAGGTACTGCGCTTTGACTTCTCTCACTTTGCTAAGGTAGAGCCCGAGCAGCTAAGAGAGGTCGAGCGACGTGTCAATGCACGCATTAGAGCCAACTATCGCAGGGAGGAGTTTCGCTCTATACCTATTGCGGAGGCTCAGCAAATGGGAGCCATGGCGCTCTTTGGCGAAAAGTATGGCGACGAGGTACGCGTGCTCAAGTATGGCACCAGCATAGAGCTATGCGGTGGTACGCACGTCTCTGCTACGGGTAGCATTGGCTTCTTCCGTATCGTTAGCGAAAGCTCTGTGGCAGCAGGTGTAAGGCGTATTGAGGCGGTTACAGGATTGGGAGCGGAGAAGCTCCTCTATGCCGTAGAAGATTCGTTTAGAGAGATCAAGGAAATCTTCCACAACAACCCTCAGCTGATCGGAGCTATACGTCGCACCATCGACGAGAATTCTGAGCTTCAGCGCCAGGTGCAAGAGTTCACCAAGGAGAAGGTCGCCCAGTTTAAGGCGAGATTGCTAGAGAATAGAGAAGAAGTCGCAGGCGTGAGGCTCTTTGTCGTCAGAGACAATAGCCTAGTGGAGATGCTCAAGGATCTAGCGTTTCAGATCGCAGGAGAGGTCAATGAGAGCTTCATCTTTATCGCCTCGTCGATGGAGAGCTCAGACAAGTGTAGCCTTATGCTCATGCTCAGCCGAGATCTTGTCGAGGAGCGAGGCTGGAATGCCTCTACCCTCATCCGCTCGGCCTCTAAGCATATCCAGGGCGGAGGTGGTGGTCAGCCTCACTTCGCTACGGCAGGAGGCAAGAACCCCTCAGGGCTCAACCTCGCCATCGAGCAGATACTCTCTGAGACGGTCAAGGCTTAGTCGCTGACCCTCTTTGTAGGAATACAACAATATCACAATTCAGATACACAATTATGACAAAGCCTACTCTCGTAGTACTAGCGGCCGGTATGGGTAGCCGCTATGGGGGTCTTAAGCAGCTCGACGGACTAGGTCCATCGGGCGAGACGATTATGGATTACTCGGTGTATGATGCCAAGCGTGCTGGTTTCGGCAAGGTTGTCTTCATCATCCGTCGTTCGTTCGAAGACGACTTCCGCCGAATTGTACTATCCAAATACCAGGGGCTGATTGACGTGGAGGTCGTCTTCCAAGAGATGGACAAGCTCCCCGCAGGCTTCTCTGTGCCCGAGGGAAGAGAGAAACCTTGGGGCACCAACCATGCCACGATGATGGCCAAGGAGGTAGTCAATGAGCCATTTGCGGTGATCAATGCAGATGACTTCTATGGTCGGGATAGCTTTGAGGTATTAGCCCAAAGGCTCTCTTTGCTAGCTGGTAGCAAGGGAAAATACTGCATGGTAGGCTACCGAGTAGGCAATACGCTCAGCGAGAGTGGTAGCGTGGCTCGAGGCGTGTGCCAAGTAAACGAAGCGCGTATGCTCACTGGTGTCGTCGAGCGTACTGCTATCGAGCGCAACGCAGAGGGACAGATCGCCTTCGTTGATGAGCACGGCGCTACTCAGACGCTTGCCGAAGATACACCTGTATCGATGAATATGTGGGGCTTTACGCCTGACTACTTCGAGTACTCTGATCGCAACTTTGTGGATTTCCTACGCAGTACGGCAGGGAACCTAAAGGCAGAGTTCTTCATCCCTCTCGTTGTCAATCAGCTTGTCGAGTCGGGTGAGGCAACCTGCGAAGTGCTCGATACAACCTCGCGCTGGTTTGGCGTAACCTATGCTGCCGACCGCCCCGAAGTCGTTGCTAAGCTCAACGCCCTTGTGGAGGCGGGAGAATATCCTGCGAAGCTCTTTTAATTCTTATTCCATAATTCAACCAACACAATGAATTGGTCTAAAACTCTCGGCGCGCTCTGCCTAGTGGGGCTATGCGCCAGTTGTTCAGAAGTCTCTAAGACAACGACAGCCGTCCCCGCCATCGACCTAACGGCGATGGATACGACGGTGAGCCCTCGTCAGGACTTCTATCACTATGTCAATGGTGGCTGGATGGCCGCCAATCCTCTGCCTGCTGCTTACAGCCGCTATGGTTCGTTTGACGTGCTACGCGATTCGTCAAAAGCTCAGATACATGCTATCGTAGAGGAGCTCGCAGCTAGCAAGCCCGCTAAGGGTACCAATGAGTATCGTGTGGCGACCCTCTACGCTCAGGCGATGGATAGCACGACGCGCAACACGCTTGGAGCAGAGCCTATCTTGCCCTATCTGAAGGAAATCGAAGCCCTCGCAGACAAAGGTGCAGTCGTAGCCTATGCAGCCAAGGAGGACCAGGAGTATGGCTCAGGCGTTCTTTTTGGTTCGTATGTCTTTACCGACCCCAAGAATAGCACGATGAATATCTTCCACCTTGGGCAGTCTGGTCTCGCTCTAGGTACGAGAGATTATTATCTCGAAGATAATGAGTCGATGCAGACGATCCGCGCAGGCTATATCACCTACCTAGAGACGATCGCAAAGCTAGCAGGCTATGCTCCTGAGGTGGCGGCTCGTATCGCAGCCAATACGCTCAAGCTCGAGACAGAGCTTGCGAAGTTTTCTTATTCGCAGACGGAGCTTCGAGACAATCTACGCAACTACAACATCATCAGTATTGCCGATTTTGCTAAGCAAAACCAAGGCTTCGACTGGGCTGGATATTTCCAGCATAGAGGTCTTACGCTCGAGACGGCCAACTTTGCTCAGCTAGATTTCTTCAAGGCTTATAGCCAGTGGTTTGCTCAGGTAAATCTCGATGAGCTCAAGGACCTACTGCTAGCCAATACGCTCAATGGCTCAGCGGGTAGCCTCAGCGATGAGTTTGTCAATGCTCAGTTCGATTTCTTCGGCCGTATCATCAGTGGTCGTAAGGAGCAAAAGCCCCGATGGGAGCGTGCCGTAGGTACGGTTGAGAATATCCTCGGTGAGGCGCTGAGCCAGGTGTACGTCAAGAAGCATTTTAGCCCCAAGGCTAAGGAGCGTATGCTGACGCTGGTGAGCAACTTGCAGAAGGCTCTCGGTGAGCGTGTGTCGTCTCTCGAGTGGATGAGCGCAGAGACCAAGACGAAGGCTTTGGAAAAGCTCAATGGCTTTACCGTCAAGATTGGCTATCCCGACAAGTGGAAAGATTATAGCTCTCTCGAGATAGATGCTGCCAAGAGCTATTTTGAGAATATGCTCGCAGCTACGCGCTTTGCTCAGGCCGACAACCTCAAGGATCTAGGCAAGCCCGTAGATAGAGAGCGCTGGCTGATGAACGCTCATGAGGTGAACGCCTACTATATGCCCACCACCAACGAGATCTGTTTCCCCGCGGGCATCCTCCAGCCACCATTCTTCAACATTGATGCTGACGACGCAGTAAACTATGGCGCTATCGGCGTGGTTATCGGGCATGAGATGATCCATGGCTTCGACGACCAGGGGTCTAACTTTGATGTGCATGGCAATATGGTGAACTGGTGGACGGAAGAGGACAAGACCAAGTTTGAGGCCTCTACTAGTCGTCTCGTCAAGCAGTTCGCAGCCAACGAGGTAGCTCCTGGCACGTTTGCCAATGGAGAGCTTACCCTGGGGGAGAATATCGCAGACCAGGGTGGCTTGACGGTTGCCTTTGAGGCTCTTAAGCTCGCAGGTGGCGACAAGGTGGCCGCTACCGATGGCTTTACTCCCGTACAACGCTTCTTCATCGCCTACGCTCGTCTTTGGGGACAGAATATCAATACGCAGGAGATCCTTCGCCTAACGAAGATTGATCCCCATAGCCTTGGCATACTGCGTGTCAATCAGGCGTTGAAGAATATCGATGCCTTTCACGAAGCCTTCCAAACGAAGCCTGGTGATGCGATGTATCTCGCTCCCGAAGAGCGCATAGCAGTATGGTAGTCTTACCTCTCTAGGCGATCTTTTCTCCTAACGATATATGGCGGTGGTACTCACTCGGAGTACCACCGCCATATATCGTTAGATAGGGGAGGAGAGAGCGGTAGGGGAGTACTGTTTTCGTACCTATTTGATGCTAACGCCCTCTAGCTCGAGGAGGTAGCGCTTGGCCTCAAGCCCTCCAGCATAGCCTGTCAGAGAGCGGTCGCGTCCGATGATGCGGTGGCAGGGTACGAGGATGGAGTGGGGGTTGTTGCCGATGGTTGTGCCTACTGCTCTGATGGCTTTGGGCTGACCAATGCGCTCGGAGAGCTCTGCGTAGGATATAGTCTGACCAAAAGCAACGCCCTCGAGCGCCTCCCATACCTTTTGCTGAAAGGCTGTCCCCACTCTCCCAATCGGCAGGTCGAATACCTGTCTCTCCCGAGCAAAATACTCCTCCAATTGTCGCTTGGTCTCGGTCAAGACCTGGCATTCTCCCTCGCGCATGTCTGCTCGCAGTCCACGCATGAGCCTAAGGCATGATTGGCTGTGCCTGGTGCTATCTGCCCAGTCGCAGAGGTATAGAAGGCCTCCGTATGCGCCAAGTATGAGGTCGCCACAAGGCGTGTTGTAGCGCTGAGTGATGATGTGTAGGGGCTGTGTCATTTGTTTACTCTTGTTTAATATGATGTCGCAGGGGAGGCTCCCTCCTATTATCTACAACTCTGTTTCTTGAGTGTTTCTTGCCACGAGCTCTGCGATGATGACGCCTGTTCTTGCGGCACGGTGCTCGGCGATGGGTAGGTGGTTGTTGGTTAGCCTTGGAGGCGTGGGTAGCCCGAGGTCTAGTATCGTTGCAATCTTGATGCTGTACTCGTT
>JBGYQR010000091.1:0-7443 GCA_041839075.1 Porphyromonas sp. | reverse complement strand
GGGCCGAGCGTAGCTCGAATGGGATCTCCGTCAAGAGGCCACGCTGTGTGTGGTCCGAGACAGAGGCGCGGAAGCTGCTGTTTTGCAGGCGCTCGATCTGAATGCGCCCAACGTCTATATCATTGATCAGCAGGCGCTCCTGGTAGACAAAGCGGGGCATCTCCTCGACGATACGCCCGATCTCGGCCACGAAGGCCTTGCCCGTATAGACCACATCCGTCGAGCTCTCGCCATAGCCACATGAGCAGTAGACATAGCCACAGAGGCTCTGACTAGAGAGGCCACTGATCAGCGAGCGCAGGTAGGCGTTCTTGCCAATGCTCTCGTTGCTGGCCGAGAGGTTAAAGATGATATGCGCCCCATACAGCGCCAGGCGCGTCCCTGGAGTGTAGGGCGTCCACATATCCTCGCAGATCTCGATACCGATGGCTACATCCCCTGCGCGGAAGAGGAGGTTGTGCCCAATAGGCACCTCATAGCCCCCGATACGCGCCATGGTAAACTGCAGGTCGCGAGCCGAGGAGAACCACCGCGCCTCCTGAAACTCCCTATAATTGGGCAAGTACATCTTGGGAATAGCCCCGAGCATCTGTCCCGACTGGAAGGCTACGGCAGCGTTGAAGAGCTTCTCTTCGACCCGTACGGGCATCCCCACCAGCACCATCACACGGGTATCTCGGGTACGCTCGACCAGGCGAACGAGGGCTCGCTCGGCCTCGTCGTTGAGGAAGGGTTGTAGGAATAGGTCTCCGCACGTATAGCCCGTGATACACAGCTCTGGGAAGGTGAGTATCTCCACGCCACGGCGGTCAGCATCGAAGATCATCTGCTCGATGCGCTCTACATTGTAGCGACAGTCGGCCACCTTGACGAAGGGAACCGCAGCAGCGACTTTGACAAATCCGTGTTTCATCTACTTGTTGGATTGAGGTTTGTTTGCTTATCTGTGGATGCAAATTTAAGGTTTTCGCCTCACTCGGCGAGCCCCCCTGCCCGGATCTCCTCGGGGGGAGTTTCCTGGGGGCAAATGCCCCGGGGAGGAGCCCCCTAAGTTTGACCCCCAAAGGGCTCTAAGTTAGACCGCCCGAGGGCTCTAACCTAAAGCGCCTCGGGGCTCTAAGGCGGAGCCCTTGGGAGGCACCAACGGGCGCCCTAGAGGGGGCTATCAGAGGGGATGGCTGATCAAAAGGGCGGAGGCATTTGGCGCGTAAGGATATTTTCTATAAATTAGAGCAATGAACTAACAAACACATAGGTACGTGCGATATGGCAACTAGGCAGTATCAACTAGAGTACCTCTTCGGTAACGTGCCACAGGGGCGACTGTGGCAAAAGCTCACGACCGAGACGGGACTCAACGAATGGATTACAGGGAGCGTCAAGATCACCCCCGAGCGCGAAGTGCTCTTCCGATGGTCCGAGCACCCCGGTGACGAAGCGCGCGCCAAGATGGAGGTGGTCTCCGCTGGCAACCAGGTACGCTTCTCTTGGCTCGATAGCGACCTCTACTTCGACCTCTCGATAGCGCCCAGCGAACTAACCAAAAACCTCTCCCTCATCATCACCGACCATGCCGACGAAGACGAGCTAGACGCCTACCAGGAGATCTGGCACCAGCAGGTGTCCCTGCTGCGGCAGGCTCTGGGGCTAAGCCA
Source organism: Porphyromonas sp. (assembly GCA_041839075.1). Classification (GTDB taxonomy): domain Bacteria; phylum Bacteroidota; class Bacteroidia; order Bacteroidales; family Porphyromonadaceae; genus Porphyromonas. The sequence goes on along the minus strand of JBGYQR010000091.1, from coordinate 5,788 downwards.
ATAGTCTCTCCCTGGACGTCCCCTCCGAGTAGGCTCCTCCCTCCCCCTGGGGAGTGGAGCAGGTGGCTGTCGGACAACATTTTTTGGCCGAGTGCTTGCGCATATCAAATACTTGCTCTATCTTTGCAGTCGCAATTGGGCTCTGAGCCCGATAGCTTATTTGATAGGCTGGCCCATTCGTCTATCGGTTAGGACGCCAGATTTTCATTCTGGAAAGAGGGGTTCGATTCCCCTATGGGCTACAAGAATAAGAATGTAAATAGATTAGAAGGTACAAATGGCAAATCATAAGTCATCGATCAAGAGGATTAGGCAGACGGCCAAGCGTCGCTTGCATAATCGCTACTATGCGAAGACTGCTCGCAATGCAGTTCGCAAGTTTCGCGCTTTGACAGATCGTGCTCAAGCTACTGAGATGCTGCCAAAGCTTGCATCGATGCTTGACCGTCTAGCTGGCAAGAATATCATCCACAAAAACAAGGCAGCTAACCTCAAGAGCAAGCTCACCAAGCAGCTCGCTAAGCTCGCCTAAGCCACAGGCAACATACCGCGTCCATAGCCCCTCGGGGTAGGACGCTTCGGCTGGCCCATTCGTCTATCGGTTAGGACGCCAGATTTTCATTCTGGAAAGAGGGGTTCGATTCCCCTATGGGCTACAAACCAGGGCGCTCTAGCCCAAACAGGTTATCTCTAAAGCTCCACCACACATTCCCTCTATTATTTCCCCTCATGGACGTAATTATCAGGACTTTTAAAGAGAAAACTCCCCTCAAGGCCAAGCTCCTTGCTTGCGTGGCCTTGATCCCTGCGTGTACACTTATCTCCCTACGTGTAGCGGGGATAGTTACAGGCTCGGACATACTGACAGAAGATCAGATGACGTTGCTCTTCTTCTACGCCCTTGCCCACTTTTGGTTCATCACGCGACGGCTCATAGTGCGGATTATAGGTCGAGAAGCCTAGGGTTGGTAGAGAAACTAGCTTCGTGGCTTGACTAGAGCCCATAGAGACCTCAATCACAAACATATCGGGTTATTAGCCAAGGTGGCTAGTAACCCGATCGCTCATTATAGACGACAATGCAACAGATGCACAGGCGCATCCTCGCCCTAGCCATACCCAACATCATCAGCAATATCAGCATACCCCTGCTCTCGCTGGCAGACACAGCCATCGCAGGGCGCATGGCTAGCGCGAGCTCGATAGGAGCTGTGGCCATGGCCAGCATCCTGGTCAATTTCTCCTACTGGCTGTGGGGCTTCCTGCGGATGACGACAGCGGGCTTCACCGCGCAGGCCTACGGCAGAGGTGACCAGCGCGCCCAGTGTCGCCAGCTCTCAGTGGGGACGTCCATCGCCCTGGCGGGATCGGTCGTCATCCTACTACTTAGCCCCTTGATTGCCCGCCTGCTGGACGTCGTGGCAGGAGAGGGCTCGGCCAGCCTCATCCCCGAGGCTGAGCGTTACCTCAGGGTGGCCTACCTCAGCGCACCGGCAGCCCTATTGCTATACGTGTACAACGGGTGGTTCGTCGGGATGCAAAACACCGTCATCCCCATGTGGACAACCATCGGCAGCAACCTCCTCAACATCGCCCTCTCCGTCCTACTGGTGCGCTACGTGGGCATGGGCGTCGAGGGCATCGCCTGGGGGACAGTCGTCGCCCAATACGCAGCCGTGATTGCCCTGCTCCTATGCGCTGTGCTCAGACATCGAGAGGTTTTCGCCCGCTGGCATTGGCGCGACGCCTTCTCGATCGGGGAGGTATTCTCCTATATCCATATCGCCAAGTACCTGCTCTTGCGTACCTTGATGCTGGGCTCTATCTCGCTGTATTTCGTCCACGCTGGCAGTAGCTACGGGGCACTGACGCTGGGAGCCAACGCGCTGTTGATGCAACTCTTCACGACCTTCTCCTACTTCATGGATGGCTTTGCCTATGCTGGCGAGGCGCTCACAGAGCGATACATAGGCGCCCGAGAGGGCGACAACCTCAAACGGATGCTCCTCAGCCTCGGCAAGATAGGCCTCATCATCTCGCCGTTCATCGCCCTCCTCTACTGGGGGCAGGCCGACCAGCTCCTCTACCTGCTGAGCGACAAAGCCGAGGTGCTCGAGGAGGCTCTGCGCTACCGCCTCTGGGTCGTGCTGATACCGCTGGTGTCGTTTGCCGCCTTCTTGTGGGATGGCATCTTCGTCGGAGCCACCAACTCCAAGCCGATGATGCAGGCGGCTAGCCTAGCCTGGGTGGCGTTCTTTGCCAGCTACTGGGGGCTACGTGGGCTGATGGGAGCCGACGCCCTATGGCTGGCCTTCGTCCTCTACCTCCTAGTGCGTAGCATCCTCTCGACCTACTGGGGCGTTCGGCTCTACCAGGACATCCGACTACGCATTGGCTAGTCGCCCCAGCACTCCCCTCTCAAACATTTGAGCCCCAGCTCACAAGGACACCTTGCATATCCTTGTGAGCTGGGGCTCAAATGGGTCGTATAGACGGGGCTACCTCTTGGGCTCCTGCACCTGGTACTCCGAGCGGAGGCGCTCGAGCTCTTCGTGTAGCTCGGCCTGCACGCGGGCATAGGCCTCATGGCCGTAGAGGTTGGTCAGTTCGTTGGGATCCTCCTCCAGGTCGTAGAGCTCCCAGTGGTCCATGTCACCATAGAAATGGATGAGCTTGTAGCGCTCGGTGCGCACCCCGTAGTGGCGACGCACGGCATGCTCGCCAGGATACTCGTAGAAGTGATAATAGAGGCTCTTGCGCTCGAGACTAGCGTCCTCGTCCCTAAGCAACGGAGCGAGCGAGACGCCCTGCATCTCCTCGGGGACAGGGAGGCCTGCCAGGTCAATGAAGGTTGGGGCGTAGTCGATATTCTGCACCAGGTCAGGAATATCGCCACGACGCTCTAGGTGCTTAGGCAGGTGCATCACCAGAGGGGTGCGCATACTCTCCTCGTACATAAACCGCTTGTCAAACCACCCGTGCTCGCCCATGTAGAACCCCTGGTCGCTGGTATAGACGACAATCGTATTGTCCAGGAGGTCGTGCTCGCTTAGGTAGTCCATCACCCGACCAATGTTGCGGTCGAGGCTCTCTACCACCTTGGCATAGTCGCGCATATAGCGCACGTACTTGAAGCGGTCTAGCGCCTTGCCCTCTAGCCCCTCGGCGTACAGACGCGTAGCGATGGGGTCGTAGAGGCTATCCAGGAGCTGGCGTATCGTGGGGCTGAAAGCCTGGCGCTGAGCCGCATACCACTGCCCAAGGCCCTTAACCTCGGGAGCCCCCTTGAGCATCTTGAGGTCATAGATCAGGTCGAGGTCTTTGCTGATGCTCATCTCCTGCGCCGCAGCGGCAGGACGCCCCTGGTAGCTGTCGTAGAAAGTCTCTGGGAGCGGATAGTCCTGGTCTTCGTAGCGGAAGACATCCACCGAGTCGGGTATCCAGTTGCGGTGCGCAGCCTTGTGGTGGATAAAAAGGGCAAAAGGCTTCTCCCTATCGCGTTGCTCGAGCCACTCGAGACTGAGGTCGGTGATGATATTGGTGACGTAGCCCTGGTGCTGGATGGTGTCGGTAGCCTCAGAGCCCTTGGGCACTACGAAGTGGGGGTTGTAGTAGTCGCCCTGCCCTGGAAGCATGATCCAGTGGTCGAAGCCCTGGGGGATACCCTCGAGATGGAGCTTACCCACGAGCGCCGTCTGATACCCCCCGGCCTGCAAGACCTTGGGCATAGTCAGTTGGTTTTGATCAAAGCGGGCGTGGTACTCGTTGTTGATCTTGCCATTGAGGTGGCTATGCTTACCCGTGAGCATACACGCCCGGCTGGGTCCAGAGAGCGAGTTGGCCACAAAACTCTCGGTAAACCGCACTCCGCCCTCGGCCAGGCGGTCGATATTGGGCGTGGAGATATAGCGCCTATCGTAGCAACTGATGAACTGATACGAGTGGTCGTCGCTCATGATGTAGACGATATTGAGCGGCTTCTTGTCCGAGGCCTTTCCCTCGGAGGAGGCTACACACGCCACACCCAAGAGGGGTAGCACGCCGAGCCCTAGATGACTGTACTTAGATTGCATAACTGGTACTCCCTGGAGATGAGACTGCTTGGAGGCCATCGCGCGATGACCTGTACAAAGATAGGCATTTGACCATTGCTCCGCCCCTCCCCACTAGCCATGCCCTAGCCCGCCCTCCGAGCTTCTCCTCCACCCACCCCAAGGATACTCCTACTCTCACCCCAAGGATACTCCTACTCTCACCCCAAGGGCTCCCCGCTCCCCGCCCTAAAGACTCCCCACTTGCTCCTCTCCCGGCTCAACCCCAAGAGGCTCTCCCCGAGGCGCCTCGTGAGGGCGACCCTTGAGCCTGTCCGCCTGCCCTCCGAGCGCCTTATGCTCTAGCGAATTGAGGGCTAATCCCCTAGAGGAGCAGAAACATTTCCCACTGCCTCCGGGGGCGCTCCATCGGCTCCACCGCCCCCGATGTATCTCACCCATTTTGAGAGACATACCCTCTCTAGATCAACCTCTGCTAGCCTCCAACCAATAAAGCAAAAAGTATCAATAACACGCCAAACAAAACCAAAAAGACAACAGTCGCCTATTGCAATTGTAATTTATTCTCTATCTTAGCCAGCTCAAATCAACCCCAACCCAGGCGCAGTTTTATAGGCAAAATGCTCTGAGTCGGGGAGAGTTTGAACCACAATGCACTATCAATTTTAAGAAGAAAAAGAAAAATGAAGAAATCTATCCTCTTCTTGACGACCCTCCTCTGGGTGGCGGCCGTAGCCTTCGCCCAAAACCGCACGGTGCGCGGGGTCGTACTCTTTGCCGAAGACAAAGAGCCCGTCATAGGGGCTAGTGTCGTCGTCAAAGGGCAGCCAACCATCGGGGTCAGCACCGACCTGGATGGGAAGTTTACCCTCAGCGTCCCAGCCTCAGCTAGGATGCTGACGATCTCCTTCGTAGGGAGCAAGACGCAAGACGTCGCCATCGCCGACAACCTCCGCGTCCTCCTAGAGAGCGACGCCCAGGTCCTCGACGACGTGGTGGTCGTAGCCTATGGCGTTCAGAAAAAGGAGAGCGTCGTAGGGGCACAGACGACCATCGGTGCTAAGAACCTCGAGAAGCGCCCCATCACCAACGTCAGCAACGCCCTCGGTGGCGTAGCCCCTGGTGTGCAGGTAACGCTCTCGGGCGGGCAGCCTGGTTCGTCTGCCGCCATCCGCATACGTGGCTATGGCTCTGTAAACGCCTCCAGCGCTCCCATCATCGTCGTGGACGGGAGCATCTACAACGGTTCGCTCTCGGACATCAACGTCCAGGACATCCAGTCGTTTGACATTCTCAAGGATGCTGCCTCTACGGCCATCTATGGATCGAGCGCAGGTAATGGCGTGGTGATGATCACGACCAAGAGCGGGCTGGCAGGGGCGACCAAGAGCAAGCCCAACTTCAACTTCACGATGAACCAAGGCTTCTCTCGTCGCGGACAAGACGACTACGAGAAGGTGGGCATCTACGACCACTATACCCTACGCTGGCGCCAGTGGTACAACGACAATGTCTACAACAATGGTTGGGACACTGACCGCGCTGGACGCGAGGCTGCCAAGAGCGTTTTCGAGTCTCTGCGCTACAACCCCTACGCTGGCATCGTGTCGTACTACAACGAGGATGGCACTATCAGCACCAACCCCACAAACAAAAACATTCCCGCCATCGTCATGCCCGACGGGTCGCTCAACAGCGAGATCACTGGCCTGCTCTGGGGCGACGACCTGGATTGG
>JBGYQR010000090.1:0-4983 GCA_041839075.1 Porphyromonas sp. | reverse complement strand
GCCCAAGAGATTTCTCCCCGCCCATCTATCGACCTCATCCCCCAAGAGCCTAGCGACTATGCCCAGGGGGTGTCGGGGCACTTCGGTTTTTTCGCCAGCCCCGAGTGGCTCATCATCGGGGGCGGATGCAATTTCCCCGACGTCCCCGTAGCCCAGGGAGGCAAGAAGCGCTACTATGCCGAGATCTATGTGCAGCATCGCTCGACAGGAGAGCAGGGGGCGAATACCGATTGGGCGCCTGGCGCCTGGAAACTCCAGGCCTCTCTGCCTACCCCCCTGGCCTATGCCCACACAGCAGAGGGCGCAGGCCAGCTATATATCTATGGCGGAGAGACGCCCCAGGGGGATAGCGACCTCATCCACACGCTGAGCTACGACACAAGCAAGCAGAGGCTGAGCCTATCGAGCTCTACGCTTCGCCTGCCTACGCCTCGTGCCGCCGGAGCCACCGTTCGCTATACCCATCAGCCCCAAGCCAACGCCATCCCAAGCTCTCGACAGCAACCCCTCATCGACGACTACCTCATCGGGGGGCGCAAAGCGGGTCAGCTGACAACCTCGATGCTACGCGTTCGCCATCTCGCTCCAGGCAAAATGCAGATCGAGGAGATGCCTCCCTACCCAGGAGAGCCCCTACTGAAAGTTGTCGCCTGGCAAAGCGAGGGCTATATCTACCTCCTGGGGAGCGTAGCAGGTAGCCAGCGCAACGCCCCCTCGGCAACGCTAAGCCTCTCGGGCTATCGCTACGACATCAAGGGCGCCAGGTGGTTACCTCTACCCCTGCCAGCCTCTAGCTTCTATGGAGCTACCTTTGGCGGAGGGAGCGTCATCGAGATCGAGGGGCGACCTCTACTGCTCGGAGGCGTACATGCCGAAGTCTTCCTACCCGCCATACAGCGCGCCCAGGCTATACGCAGAGCAGAGGCCCTGGGCCATACGGATACGCTCGCCCAGCTTCGGGCAGATAGCAGAGCCTATCTAGAGATGCCTGCCGAAGCTTTCCGCTTCAACGCTACGCCCTGGAGCTACATCGCGCGGACAGGGACTTGGAGGCGCGGACAGGCCGACCCCCTATTGGCAGTCGCTGACGCCCTATGCCTCAAGGTCTGGAGCGCCGAGAGAGAGACCTATATCATCTATGTCATCGCGGGTGAGACCAAGGCTGGCATACGCACGCCACGTATCTACTCCGTTCCCCTCTCGGAGCTATGGCCAGGGGGACGCAGGTAAGCCCTGGGGTGGGCGCTAGAGGGTTAGCGCTCCTGAGGTTTCGGATTATTGACGTATCTTTGAGCAAGACAATAACTTTAGCAAACAGCAAACCAAGATGGTAATAGGTAGCATTCGCGAGTCCGCTCGTATAGAAGGACTACACCCTGCATTCAAGCAAGTATTTGACTACATCAAGACTCACGACCTCCTGCATGCGCCCCTAGAGCGTATCGTCCTGGATGGCGACAAGCTCTTCATCAACAACGTAGAGGCTACCCTCGTCGCCCAGGAGGCTCAACCTCTAGAGGCACACCGCCAGTATCTCGACATCCACGTTATCCTCGAGGGGAATGAACGTATTGGCTGGAGAGATCTCGAGGACTGCGGAGCTCCTACCAAAGCCTACGACCAGGAGGGCGACTATATGCTCTTTCACATCCCTGCCACCAGCTATGTAGACCTCAAGCCGGGGCAGTTTGCCATCGTATGGCCCGAAGACCCTCATGCTCCACTGATCGGCGAGGGCAAGGTGCGCAAGCTCATCGTCAAGGCGCTCGTCGAGGCTTAGCCCATTCGTCACACAACGCTCCTACAAGAGATGAGCCAGATCAAGGTATTAGACGCCATCCGCACCAGGCGTAGCATCCGTATCTACGACAAGGACAAGACCCTCAGCCCCGAGCAGGTACAGGTCATCATGGAGGCTGCCCTAAGGGCTCCCTCGTCTAAGAACAAGCACACCACACAGTTCATCCTCGTCGATGACAAAGCGACGCTGGAGCGCCTGAGCTACCTGCGCGACAAGGGGTGTGCCTTCCTCAGAGACGTCCCCCTAGCGGTGGTTGTACTAGGTAGCCCGATGGAGTGTCAGCACTGGATTGCCGATGCCTCCCTCGCCGCTGGATACATGCAACTACAAGCCTGGGAGCTAGGTATCGGCTCGTGCTGGGCAGAGGTAGCAGGACGCACTACCCCCAGCGGGCAGGACTCGGACGAATACGTACGTCAGGTGCTCGATATCCCCTACCAGCTGGAGGTGCTCTGCATCATTGGACTGGGGTATGTCAATGGCGAAGCGCCCGAGCGCCCCACCGAGAGCCTACGCTGGGAGCAGATCCACCTAGGCAAGTACACACCCCTCCAAGACCAGGAGGCTTAGCCCCACCCGCTATCGCTCGATGCAAGAGATCGTACTCCTAGGCTCGGGACAGGTAGCTCACCACCTGGCCATTAGGCTCTCTGCCCTAGAGGGCTACCGCCTCGTGGCCATATACAGCAGACGCCAAGAGCATGCGGAGCGCCTGGCTCGGTCCATAGAGGCACAAGAGGGCTCCTCTCGCCCTGGGCCCCGAGGCCACGACGCCCCTCTAACTACGAGCGACCTATCGGCGCTCCCCCGATCTGCCAGCTACTATACATACGCCCTCAGCGATAGCGCTCTAGAGAGTGTATGGGCGGCTATGCCAGAGACCCAGGGGGTGTGGATACACACGGCAGGGAGCGTCTCGCTAGAGGCGATGGCGAGGTGGCACCGAGAGAGCGGGGTACTCTACCCTTTGCAGACCTTTTCCCAAACGCGCAATCTCGACTGGAGCGATATACCTATATATATAGAGGGGGCGGGAGAGGATACGCTAGAGGCCATACGAAGGCTTGCCCTGGCGCTATCGCCCAAGGTCTACCAGGCCAGCACCACAGACCGGGGTAAGCTACACCTGGCTGCCGTACTGGCCTGCAACTTCACCAACCACCTGGTCGCCCTGGCCGAGAGCTATTTGGCGCAAGAGGGTTTCGAGACCAAGAGCCTCATGCCCCTCATCCGAGAGACGATGCTCAAGCTCGAGACCCTACCAGCCATAGACGCTCAGACGGGCCCTGCCAGGCGAGGCGACGAGAGCACCATACAGCGCCACCTGGCACTGCTGGAGCCCCAGCCCGAGCTCAGAGCACTCTACCAAGCGCTAAGCCAAAGTATCACAAACCTCTACTCCCCCCACAGGGACAAAAAGGAGTAAAGCCCCCCTAGCCACCCCTCCCCAGCAAACCATCATTCCCATCCTCCTAATATGAGCAGTATTCCCCACGACCTCACCCAGATCAAAGCCTTCGTCCTGGATATGGATGGCGTTATCAGCGCCACCGTCAGCCCCATAGATGCCTCGGGTATGCCCATGCGTACCGTCAATGTCAAGGATGGCTACGCCATGCAGTATGCCGTCAAACAAGGTTATACCCTGGCCATCATATCGGGAGGCGAGAGCGAGGCCATGCGCCTGAGGTTTAAGCAACTAGGCGTACAGCATGTCTATATGCGTATCAAGGACAAGGCCAGCCAGCTTCGCGAGCTCGAGCACCTCACGGGCATCCCCGCCTGCCAGATGGCCTATATCGGAGACGACATCCCCGACATTGATGTCATGCGCCTGGTCGGGCTCCCCTGCTGTCCTGCCGACGCAGCTCCCGAGGTCAAGGCTGTCGCCAAGTATATCTCCCTCTGCGATGGAGGCTATGGGGTGGTACGAGACCTCATTGAGCAGACGCTCAAAGCCAATGATCAGTGGGGGACGAGCGAGGGCTTCGGCTGGTAAGCGATACAACCGAAGATATTGCTATATTTGCGAGCGTTTAGGGCTGTTACTAAAATCATGGCTTGAGCACCCCTGAAGGTTACCCTATCTGTTTAATAGAACAGCCCCATTCGATAATAAAAACATTCTTCGTAAACCAACACAGACACTAAACCTAATGGCTGCAAACTGGAAAAGTATCTATGCCGAGCGATGCACCACAGCTCGAGAGGCAGTAATAGCAGGCATCAAGAGTGGAGACAAACTCGTACTTGGTCATAGCGTGGCAACGCCCGACGCTGTGATGGAGGCCCTCTATCAGGAGCGTGAGCGCTTCGAGGGGCTCACCACCTTTCATCTACTCTATCTCGGCGAGGCCTATCACCTCCGCCCTGAGATGCAGGCACATCTAAAGCCCTATACCAACTTCGTTGATAAGGTCTCTCGACCCGCCATTGCAGAGGGGCGCATTGAGTTTGTCCCCTGCCACTTCCACGAAGTACCAAGCCTCTTCTCCACAGGCATATACCCCGTAGATGTAGCCATCGTACAGGTGTCGCCCCCCAACGATGAGGGGTACTGCTCCTTTGGTATTGTCAATGACTACACCAAGTCTGCTGCCGTAGCAGCCAAGGTGGTCATCGCCGAAGTCAATAAGCGCATGCCCAAGATCGAGGGCGGAGACAACCTCATACACGTCTCTGAGCTTGACTATATAGTAGAGGTAGACCGTCCGCTTGTGGCCGTACCGCCCGCCAAGGTGGGAGAGCTCGAGCTCAAGATAGGCGCCTACTGCGCCGAGCTTATAGAAGACGGCTCGACACTCCAGCTCGGCATTGGCGCTATCCCCGACGCCGTCCTCCAATGCGTCGAAGACCGCAAAGACCTCGGCATACACACGGAGATGTTTACCGATGGTGTGATGCACCTCATGCGCTCGGGACATATCACAGGCAAGCGCAAGACGCTCAACCCTGGCAAGGTGGTAACCACCTTTGTGATGGGTAGCCAGGAGCTATACGACTTCCTTGATGGGAACCCCGACATAGAGGTCTACCCCGTGAACTACACCAACGACCCCTATATCATTGGGCAAAACGACAAACTCGTCTCCATCAACTCCTGTCTAGAGATTGACCTAACGGGGCAGGTTGCCTCCGAGGCCATCGGATTGCAGCAGTTCAGCGGTACGGGCGGTCAGGTC
>JBGYQR010000089.1:0-2573 GCA_041839075.1 Porphyromonas sp. | reverse complement strand
TGGAGAAGTTACAACTCAACGACGCTTCGCTCACCTTCCAGCCCGAGAGCTCGGCAGCTCTAGGGTTCGGCTTCCGTTGTGGTTTCTTGGGGCTCCTAGACATGGAGATCGTACAAGAGCGACTAGATCGGGAGTTTAACATGAACGTCATTACGACCGTCCCCAACGTATCCTACAAGGTCTACGACAAGAAGGGCGGTTGCCTAGAGGTGCACAACCCCTCGGGACTGCCCGAACCCACCTTGATCGACCGCATCGAGGAGCCCTATATACGTGCCTCTGTCATCACGACGACGACCTACATAGGCCCCATCATGACGCTCTGCCTTGGCAAGCGTGGTCAGCTCGTCAAGCAAGAGTATATCTCGGGAGATCGTATCGAGATATTCTTTGACCTACCACTCGGGGAGATTGTTATCGACTTCTACGACAAGCTCAAGAGCATCAGCAAGGGCTACGCCTCCTTTGACTACCATGTCAGTGAGTTTCGCCCAAGCAAGCTCGTCAAGCTAGATATCCTCCTCAACGGCGAGCCCGTAGACGCCCTCTCAACGCTTACCCACTTCGACAATAGCGTTCCTTTTGGGCGCCGTATGTGCGAGAAGCTCAAAGAGCTCATCCCCAGGCAACAGTTTGATATCGCCATACAAGCTGCCATCGGCGCTAAGGTCATCGCCAGAGAGACCATCAAGGCTGTACGCAAGGACGTTACGGCCAAGTGCTACGGAGGTGACGTCTCGCGCAAGCGTAAGCTTCTAGAGAAGCAAAAGGAGGGGAAGAAGCGCATGAAGCAAATCGGTACGGTCGAGGTGCCCCAAAAGGCATTCCTGGCTGTGCTCAAACTCGACTAACCCCTACCCCACAACATCTATATGGCGGACAATAGACCCAGGCGCAAGCCTCAAAGCAAGCAGCCCGAAGCTATGCTCTCTATCGATGGTCGTGTGCCACCCCAGGCCATAGACTTTGAGGTAGCAGTGCTCGGGGCTATCTTGCTCGAAAAGGATGCTTACAGCCGAGTGAGCGAAATCCTGGTGCCCGAGGCATTTTACGTCAAGGCACACGAGGAGATCTACCGCGCTATCACAACGCTATCCCTGGCCCAGCACCCCGTAGACATCCTCACCGTCTCCGAAGAGCTCAAGCGTATGGGCAAGCTCGACGAGGTGGGAGGTGTCGCCTATATATCGGAGCTAACGCTAAAGGTGCTCAGCTCTGCGAGCATCGAATACCACGCTCAGATACTCGCCAACAAATATCTAAGCCGTCGGCTCATCAGCTACTCCACCGAGACGCTACGAGACGCCTACGACGATACCGAGGAGGTCTCTGAGCAGCTACAACGAGCTGAGGGGAAGCTCTTTGAGATCGCCCAAAACCGCAATAGCAAGGAGTTTCAGGAGCTGTCGTTTCTCGTCAAGGAGACCCGCGAGGAGATACAGGCTGCCGCCAATAGGCCAGAGGGTCTGAGCGGACTGAGCTCCAGCTTCAAGGGGATTGACAAGATCACCAACGGCTGGCAACGTAGCGACCTGATCATCATCGCAGCACGTCCTGCTATGGGCAAGACGGCTTTCGTCGTCTCCATGGCCAAAAACATGGCCGTGGAGCACAATACACCTGTGGCGCTCTTCAACCTTGAGATGAGCTCCATACAGCTCGTCAAGCGTATCCTCAGTAATGCCTGCGAGATCAATGGTCAGACTATTAAGAACGGGCGCCTCTCTGACGAAGAGTGGAAGCGCCTAGACATACAGACCACCCTGCTGAGCAACGCCCCTCTGTATATCAACGATACCCCCAGCCTCTCTATCTTTGAGCTACGTAGCAAGTCGCGTCGCCTTGTGCGGGAGCACGGGGTCAAGATGATTATCATCGACTACCTCCAGCTGATGAACGCCAGCGGGATGGGCTTTGGCAATCGCGAGCAGGAGGTGAGTATGATCTCGCGTGCTCTCAAGATGCTCGCCAAGGAGCTCAATATCCCCATCATCGCGCTCTCTCAGCTCAACCGATCGGTAGAGACGCGCCAGGGAGACGCCAACAGCAAGCGACCACAGCTCAGCGACCTGCGTGAGTCGGGAGCTATCGAGCAGGATGCTGACATCGTGTGCTTCATACACCGCCCCGAGTATTACAAGATATACGAGGACGCCTACGGCAACTCGCTCAAATGGGTGGCAGAGTTCATCATCGCCAAGCACCGTAATGGACCCGTAGAGGATGCTCGCCTCCTGTTCAAACACGACTACGCCAAGTTTACCGACTACGATGCCACTGAGCGTAAACGCCTGGCGGGAGAGAGCGACGAGGCGCCTAGGGTCGCACGACGAGCTTTCGGTAGCAACAATACTCAAGTAGACTTTGACAACCCCTCAGGATTCCCAGCGGGCATCCCCACGGGCTTCTCTAACCCGATCGGTGGAGGGGACGATATAGACCCCTCGGCCTTCAATGCCTAGGATAGAGTAGAGGCTGTTTGTAGACCACATTAAGACCAAATCAATTATCCTCTTATGTTTCACCCCGATCATAACCTACGTATCACACGCCTAAAGCAGTTGATGCGTGAG
>JBGYQR010000088.1:0-3505 GCA_041839075.1 Porphyromonas sp. | reverse complement strand
GCCGAGCGCGCCGCTGCCGTGCCATAAAAAGCACTCGAGAGGGCGAGCTCCGCCTGCCTGACATCGGGGCGATGGCTCAGTAGCAATAGGGGCAAGCCCGTCGCTATCTGGGGCAGGCTACGCCACTCGGAGAGGCGCGCTGGGCGGATGGGCGTAGAGGTGCGCCCGAGCAGGAGGTTGAGGGCATGCTCCGTCTCACGTCTCTGCTGCTCGAGGGCCAGCAGAGAGGCCGACACCTGGGCATAGGCCGCTTCGCTGCTGGAGACAGCGGCATCATTGACCTGCCCAGCCTGCATCATGGCCTTCATCGTACGGACATTCTCTCCCCAGAGGGCGACGGTCTGCCTAGAGACCTCTATCTGAGCATCCAGGAGAGAGAGGGTGTAGTAGGTCGAGGCCACAGAGCCTATGAGCTGGCTCTGCACCGCCTGGCGATAGCTATGGCTAGCCTCGAGGGCTACGGCAGCACGCTTCTTGGCATTGCGCAGAGAGCCAAATATATCCACCTGCCAGGAGGCCACCAGCGGGAGCTGGTAGGTCTGGCTAGCCTTGGCGCCATCGAAGCTCGCTATCGTCCCCTGTGGGGCGAGGGCCAGCGAGGGGAAGAAAGCCTTGCGGGCAGCCGAGAGGCTCGCCTCGGCCTGATCGACCCTCAGACGCGCAATGCGTAGGTTGTGGTTGTAGACCAGCGCCGTATCGATGAGCTGCTGCAGCTCCCCGTCCGCGAAGACCTCGCGCCACGACATCTGTCCCAGCCCGAGGCTATCGCCCGAGGCGGCATACAGACGCTCGGTGGGCAGGTCACTAGGGCGCTCGTAGCTGGAGTAGACGCCACAGCTACTGAGTAGTACCGCCCCGAGGGCGGCGTATATTATCTTGTTCATTGGTTGCTCTCGTGTTGGTTAAAGGCACTACGCTCCTGGAGGCTTCGCTCTCGCTCCTGCTCGATCTGAGGGTCGAGCTCGTGGCTCTCGGGCGTACGGACAAAACGCTCCTGCAAGTATTGGAAGGCGATGAAAAACACGGGCACGACAAACAGCAACGCCAGCGTACCCACGAGCATACCCCCTACGACACCTGTACCGAGCGAACTATTACCATTGGCACCTGCCCCCGAGGCAAACATCAGCGGGAGCATACCGATGATCATCGTGGCCACCGTCATCAAGATAGGCCTTAGACGTGCCTGAGCCGCGCTATAAGCCGCCTCGACGATGCCCATACCCTGACGGCGACGCTCCGAGGCATATTCGGTGATGAGGATAGCCGTCTTGGCCAAGAGGCCGATGAGCATGATCACACCCGTCTGGAGGTAGATATTATTCTCAAAGCCCCAAAGGTTAGCAAACAGGAAGCTACCCATCAGACCAAAGGGCACAGACAGGATCACGGCAAAGGGCACCAGGAAGCTCTCGTACAGCCCCGACAGGATGAGGAAGATCAGGAGCACGCACAGAGCGTAGACGAATATCGTATGCCCCGAAGACTGCTCGCTCTCCTCGCGAGAGATACCACCAAACTCATACCCATAGCCCGAGGGGAGGGTCTGAGCGGCCACCTCAGAGATGGCCTGCATGGCCTCACCCGTCGAGTAGCCCTCGGCCACACTGACGCTAGCACCGATAGAGCTAAAGAGGTTGAAGCGGCTCATCGACTCCGAGTCGGTGATGCGCTCGAGGGTAACAAACTGACTGATGGGCGCCATCCCGGTGCTGCTACGCACAAAGATATTGTTGAGCGAACTCTCGTCGATACGATCCTCGGGCGAGGCCTGCGTCATCACGCGGAAGACCTTACCAAACTGGTTGAAGTTCGAGACGTACGACCCACCCAGATAGGCTCCCAGCGTCGTGAGCACATCGCGTGGCGCTATGCCAGCCCGCATACACTGGGCGGCATCGACCTTGACGCGGTACTGGGGGAAGTTCATCGCATAGCTGCTGTACGCCATGGCCACTTCGGGGCGGGCGTTCAGAGCCATTAGGAACTGCATCGTCGTGGCATAGAACGTGCCCATGTCGCCACCCGTGCGGTCCTGCAGGTTGAGGTCTACGGCGTTACCCATACCATAGCCAGGTATCATACCAGGCTGGATGGCAAAGATGCTGGCCTCCTTGATGCCCTGGGCTGCTCCCATGATGCGCCCGAGTACCGCTGTGGCACTCTCGGCCTCACCAGAGCGCTCGCCCCAGGGCTTCAGACGCACGAAGAAAGTACCGTTGGAGGGGCCCTGTCCCGAGATCAGACCGAAGCCGTCGATACGAGCCGAGTGCTCCACCTGGGGGATGGCACGGATGATGGAGTCTACACGCGCCATCACCTTGCCCGTCTCGCTGAGCGTACTACCCGCTGGGGTCGTCACATTGACCATCACCATACCCTGGTCTTCCTGGGGCACGAGACCCGTCTTGGTCGTAGCCATCAGGTAGGCCATCACCACGAGAGCACCGCCTAGAGAGACCCAGGCGATCCAACGGCGGTGGATCAGAGCCATGAGAAACTTCTTGTACTTGCCCATCGTGGCGTTGAACGAGATCTCGTAGGCCTCTTTGACACGGGCACCGAAGCTCCCCTCGCGCTTGTGCATATCAGAGGGGCGCATCATCAGGGCACACAGGGCAGGGCACAGCGTCAGAGCCGACACCATCGACAGCCCTACGGAGGTGGCGATGGTTACCCCAAACTGCGTGTAGAACGTACCCGACGTCCCACCCATAAAGGTAACGGGGATGAAGACGGCCATAAACACTAGCGTACACGAGATGATGGCCATCGTAACGTCGCCCATAGCGTCGCGCGTGGCTAGGTAGGACGACTTGTAGCCCGTCTCAAACTTAACCTGCACGGCCTCGACGACCACGATGGCGTCGTCCACCACCGTACCGATGGCCAGCACGAGGGCAAAGAGCGTCAGGATGTTGATACTAAAGCCCGCCAGCTGGAGGCAGAGGAACGTACCTATCAGCGAGACGATGATCGAGATCGAGGGGATGAGCGTCGCCTTGAAGTCTTGCAAGAAGAAGTACACCACCAGGATCACCAGCAAGATGGCCACGATGAGCGTCTCCACCACGGTGTAGATAGAGGCGTAGAGGAAGTCGTTGCTGCTCACCACGGTAACGAACTCGAGCCCGCTGGGGAGGTCCTTGGAGAGCTCCTCGAGGCGCCTCGTGATGCGGTTATTGACCTCGGTGGCGTTGGCACCTGCTACCTGAGAGACCATGAAGTTGGTACCTGGCTTGCCATTGATGAAGCCCTTGAAGCCATAGGACTCCGCCCCGAGCTCTACGTCGGCCACGTCGCCCAGGCGCAGTACCGACCCATCACTGAGCGAGCGCAAGACGATGTTTTTGTACTCCTCGACATCGGTCAGACGACCCTTGTACTTGAGCGTGTACTGGTAGGTAGCATCGCCGTCAAGACCCAGCGAACCAGGCGAGGCCACGATGTTTTGCTGAGCCAGGGCAGCGCTGATGTCGCTAGGTATGAGGCCATACTGCGCCAT
>JBGYQR010000087.1:0-5553 GCA_041839075.1 Porphyromonas sp. | reverse complement strand
GGTTGCTGAGATCTGCACCGAGGTGCTTGGCCAGGTAGGCATTGAGCCGAGCATACTCGTCCTTGGAGAGGATGCTAGAGAGTGTCTGACCCTCTGGTAGCAAGGAGGCCTGTTGCATCTGTGCCATAAACTCAGGAGTGGACATCTCGGCTGTTGTCAGCTCACCATACACCTGCTCGCTTGCCTCGAGAGCTTGGTGCACACCCGGGATGCTATCTACAAAGCTCACGGGAGCCAGGTGCTGAGTGCCGAGGATATAAGAGGGCTTGGTAAGCCCCTTGCCCTCTATCTTGTAGAGGAGCTGTGCCTGCCCCATCAGCGTTGATAGCAGGAGCAGGAGAGAGATTGAGATAATTCTATTCATTGGATGTATAAAGTTTGTGTCAAAATAGGATGTTATTCATAGGTGCGCTCACCAAAGATCGCAGACCCGATACGCACCAGGGTAGCTCCTTGGGCGATGGCTAGAGGGTAGTCCCCACTCATTCCCATAGAGAGCTCGTCAAAATACTCGGGCTCAGCAAGAAGGCCGCTATGCTTGATCTGCTCAAAGAGCTCTCGCACGAGAGCAAACTCTCTACTGATCTGCTCCTGGTCGTCGGTCAGACTAGCCATGGCCATGAGCCCCGCGAGGCGAACTCCCTCGTATGCGCTCGCCTTGTCATACAGGAGCCGAACGGTCTGTAATAGTTCCTCGGGCGAGAAGCCACTCTTGGTCTCCTCCTGAGCGACATGCACCTCCAGCAGTATAGGGATACGACGATGATGCTTGAGGGCTTGCCGGTTGATCTCCTCGAGCAGCCGAAGGCTATCGACGCTCTCGATCATCTGGACAAAGGGGGCTAGGTACTTGACCTTGTTGGTCTGCAGAGGCCCGATGAAATGCCAATTGATGTCGAGGCATATATGCTCGAGCTCCTCATGCTTGGCGACAAGCTCTTGCACACGGCTCTCACCAAAGAGACGTTGCCCAGCCTCGTAGGCCTCTATGATATCCTTGCTAGGGTGAAACTTGGATACAGCCACCAGGCGTACCTCCTCTGGGAGAGTTTGCCTGATGGCTTCGATCCGGTCGCCTATACTAAGACTGGGGTTCATACTGCATGACATCAAGTATCTGCGTATCGGAGATAGAGGCGATCTCGTACTCCGAGAGCTGGTTCTCCATCTCTTTGACGAGCGTTGAGACAGCTGTCGCGAAGTCTTCGCTTTGTACCAGGATGTTTACCCCAGCCTTTTTCTCCGAGCCACTTTTCTCATCGATGGTGATGAAATTGACACGAGCCTTGAAGTAGCGATCGGCCTCTGTACGACTGGTTAGAAACAGCTCGGCAAACTTCACACGCTTGATATTGGTTACCTCGAGCTCTCCAATAGAGACCAGTGGTGATATCTCCTTGATGATGCGCTCCTCTGCTTCGGTGAAGCTCATCGCGCTGACGAGATAGATTTCACTCACTTTCTTCATTCCCATGGCCTCAGCTTGACGCTCATAGGCCACCTTACATTCAAACCAATAAGACATATATTACGTTGTTGCTTTTGTATCGTTTTCCTAGTTGCTCTGTGGTACATTTCTATCGGCAAAGATATAAAGTCTGTCGCCAGGACGTACCTTCTCTGGTACGGGCAAGGAGGCTAGATCACCCTTCCTGACAGCCGAAACTGGCTCTAGCTCTAAGCGCAATTCGTTGATATTAAAGCGCACTAGACCTGTCGTTGGCCCCGTGATAATGACCTCCTGCCCCACTCCTAGCTCACCACTCTCGATGAGGATCTCAGCGACACCTATTTTGGAGAAATACTTTGTAACCTTGGCCGAATAGACTTTTTGCTTGGTTGCAGACGAACCATAGTTGGGCGTCCACTCTCCTACGCGCTGCCCGAGGTAGTAGCCATCCCAAAAACCACGATTAAACACCTCGCCCAGCTGAGCGTCCCAGCGACTAACAGCCGTTTGGTCAAATGCTCCTGCGCAATATGTATCTACGGCCTCTCGATAGGCACGCACTACGGCGTCCACGTACTCTGGGCCTCGTGCTCGCCCCTCGATCTTTAGGACGCGTACGCCAGCATCCAACATCTTGTTGAGGAAGTGAATGGTCTTGAGATCCTTGGGAGACATGATATACTCATTGTCCACCTCTAGTACCGTCCCGCTCTGCTTGTCTTTGACCTCAAACGAGCGACGGCACACCTGCGAGCAACTCCCCCTATTGGCACTCTTGCCATGCTCGTGTAGGCTGATATAGCATTTGCCCGACACAGCCATACATAGGGCTCCATGAGCAAACATCTCGATGCGTATAGGAGCGCCCGCTGGGCCTACGATGGGTTCCTCTATGATGGCCTTATGTATCGCTGAGACCTGATCCATATTGAGTTCTCTAGCCAGCACTACCACATCGGCAAACTGGGCATAAAACCTCAGCGCCTCGACGTTGGTGATATTGAGCTGAGTAGAGAGGTGAACCTCTACACCTATGGCTCTAGCATAGAGCATAGGAGCGACATCGGCAGCGATGATGGCCGAGACCTGAGCATCCTTGGCGGCATCGATGATCTGACGCATCAGAGCGAGGTCTTCGTCGTATATGATCGTATTGACCGTAAGATAGCTCTTCACCTCATGCTCTCGGCAAATCCCCGCTATCTTATACAAGTCCTCGGTTGTGAAGTTGTTGGCACTCTTGGAGCGCATATTAAGCCCCTCGATACCGAAGTACACAGAGTCTGCCCCTGCATGGATAGCAGCCATGAGGGACTCATAAGACCCTACGGGAGCCATTATCTCAAAATCTTTTCTATTCATCTATTGTGCTGTAAGCCTTATACATTGATCACCCCTCCCTTCTCCTCATACCGAGGGGACGAAAGGGGACTCGCCAGGGCTACGGAGTACTAGTCAGGCCAGGCCTATTTGTCCCATCACCCTATCTAGCGCAAAGATACAGATAAAAGTCATCTTGGGCTTACAGCTCTAGCGCCTACGCCCGCCATCGACTGATGACAAACGTAGGCGCTAGAGATCGTAGCCTGTCGCGACTAGCTAAAACTCGGCATTACGAGGCGTGCGGGGAAATGGGATGACATCGCGAATGTTGGCCATACCCGTAACGAAGAGCATCAAGCGCTCAAAGCCCAGCCCGAAGCCCGAGTGAGGAGCTGTACCATAGCGGCGGGTATCCATATACCACCAAATATCCTTATCGGGGACACCCATCTCGCTGGCGCGCTGCTGGAGCTTATCAAAATCAGACTCACGCTCCGAGCCTCCGATGATCTCTCCGATCTTGGGGAACAAGACATCCATCCCACGTACCGTCTTGTTGTCATCGTTGAGCTTCATATAAAAACTCTTGATTTCCTTGGGATAATCGGTAACGATGATGGGCGTACCAAAATGCTCCTCAACAAGGTAGCGCTCGTGCTCGCTAGACATATCTGCCCCCCAAAAGATGGGGAACTCAAACTTGCGCCCTCCCTTGACCGCCTCCTCAAGTACGGCGATACATTCGGTGTAGGTCAAGCGTCTAAAAGGCTTCTCTATCACAAACTTGAGGCGCTCAACGAGCTCCTTGTCATAGTGCTCAGACAGGAAGGCTATATCGTCAGCACAACGCTCCAAAGCCCAGCGGACGCAATACTTGATGAAGTCCTCGGCTAGGTCCATGTTGTCGGAGATGTCGTAGAAGGCCATCTCTGGCTCAATCATCCAAAACTCCGCAAGGTGACGAGGCGTATTGCTATTCTCTGCTCTAAAGGTCGGGCCAAACGTATAGATCTCACCCAGCGACATAGCAGCCAACTCGCCCTCGAGCTGACCTGAGACCGTAAGAGCCGTACGCTTGCCAAAGAAGTCGCTGCTGTAATCTACGCCTCCATCCTCTGTGCGCGGAGGGTTGGCCACATCAAGCGTCGTTACTTGAAACATCTGCCCTGCCCCCTCAGCATCGCTCGAGGTGATAATAGGCGTATGTACATAGTAGAAACCCCGCTCGTGGAAATAGGTATGTATGGCCATGGACATCTCGTGGCGCATACGATAGATGGCTCCAAAGGTGTTGGTACGTGGACGCAGGTGGGCTATCTCTCTGAGAAACTCGAGCGAGTGTCCCTTCTTCTGCAAAGGATAGGTCTGTGGATCAGCTGCTCCAAGCACCTCCAGACTAGTCGCTTGTATCTCGACAGCCTGTCCTCCTCCAAGAGAAGCAACCAGCTCCCCCTCGACACACAGACATGCGCCAGTGGTCACCTGCGCGAGTTGCTCGGGGGGAAACTTAGCATTGTCTGCTACGACTTGGATGTTGTGTATCGTGGATCCATCATTGAGGGCGATGAAGCTCACGGCCTTATTGCCGCGACGCGTACGCACCCACCCCTTGACTTGTACAATCTCGCCTTGGCGCTCACCGCGTAGTAGCTCTGCAATTTTAATTCTTCGCATGGCTATGATTTGTATATGCTTTGATGATGTCGTATATCTTATTCGAAGGCACCCATGCGCAGGTTGTTTACCTCCTGCTCGTTGAGGTAGCGCCAGCGTCCGCGAGGCAGATTCTTTTTGGTTAGACCTGCGAAGTAGACGCGATCAAGCTTGATAACCTTGTATCCCAGGTGCTCAAATATACGGCGCACAATGCGATTGCGCCCAGAGTGTATCTCGATACCTACCTGGCTGAGATCATCCTCCTTGACGTAGCTCAGAGCATCAGCATGTATCTCTCCATCCTCAAGCTCGATACCATCTGCTATACGTTGCATATCCTCCATGGCAACGGGCTTGTCAAGCCACACGTGGTAGATCTTCTTCTTCATAAACGAAGGATGTGTGAGCTTAGAGGCTAGATCCCCATCGTTGGTAATGAGTAGTACTCCCGTAGTGTGTCTGTCAAGACGCCCTACTGGATAGATACGCTCTGAGCATGCATTCTTGACTAGGTCCATAACCGTCGTACGACACTCGGGATCATCCGAGGTCGTTACACAGTTTTTGGGCTTGTTGAGTAGGACATACACCTTGCTCTCTGTCTCAATACGCTTGCCCTGATACTCCACCACATCAAGGGGCGTTACACGTCGGCCGAGCTCAGTGATCACCTCTCCATTGACATAGATCTGACCGCTCACGATGAGGTTGTCGGCCTCTCGTCGCGAGCAAATACCGGAGTTGGCAATAAACTTATTGAGACGTATCTCCTTGTCTGGAGCCAAGACTTCCTTGTACTTCACAGGCTCGGCAGGAGGAGCATACTGGTGCTTGTTAGAGGCTTTCTTGGCCTTGAATGGTTTGCCAGCCTTAGCGCCAGCAGGTTTACCATTGCCCGTTGGGCGTTGAGGGCGTTCGCTACGATTGTAGTTGTAGCCAAAATTCCCCTCAGAGCGCTGAGCTTGATAACGCTCGGCGTACTCAGCCCTTTTGTCTGACTGTTGCGCCTCGGGACGTGGGCGTGGAGAGCGATACTCTCCTGGTTGGGTAGCCGAGTCTTCGTGTGCAGTATAGCCAGAGCGCACGGGCATACGACTGCCAAAGCGACGAGTGGCCAAACCTTC
>JBGYQR010000086.1:0-4046 GCA_041839075.1 Porphyromonas sp. | reverse complement strand
TAGCAAGCAAGCTGTCCTCTCAGGGACTGCGAAGGGCGGAGTGCCACAAGGCGAGGCACCACAAGACGAGGTGCTGACGCAGTATCTCGCCACGGCCACACAGGCGAACCAAGCAGGCGAGCCATCTGCGAGCGACACCCTCCCAGGCACAGCCGAGACGGCTCATACGTTTGCTCTAGACAACCTCCCTCCAGGCGAGTACTATCTGCGTCTGTATCTAGACAGCAACGGAGATGGCCTGTGGACTACGGGAGCCTATCCCAGTCGCCAGCCCGAGGTCGTCTATTATAGCCCTGCTGTCTATGCCCTCAAGAAGGGCTTTACCACCAAGGAAGATTGGACGCCTACGGCTACCTCTGTCCTCGGGCAGAAACCCGAAGCCCTCCGCAAGGTCAAGCCCGAGAAGCCTAAGGAGCGGGTTGATAAGAATGTCGAGTACTACCGCCAGCAGGCCAATAAGAAGCGTCTCTAGCGCTCGCCCTTGTGTAGTCTCCTAGAGGAGATTGCACAAGGGCGCTAAGAGCAGGGAGCATTCCAATGCAAGACCCCCACCGTCCCCTCTCCAGTTGGAGAGTAGGGCGGTGGGGGTTCTGCCTAACGGCTTATCGTAGCCTGGTACGAGGGGGGATGGTTAATACTCTTCTTCGTTGAAGAAGAAGTCTTCGTTGCTTGGGTAGTCGGGCCATACATCTTCGATGCTCTCGTAGATTTCGCCCTCTCCCTCGTCATTCATCTCTTGTAGGTTTTGAATGACCTCTACGGGAGCACCCGAGCGCTGTGCATAGTCTATTAGCTCTTCGATTGTGGCTGGCCAAGGAGCATCCTCTAGCTTGGATGCAAGATCTAGTGTCCAATACATCGCTTTCCTTATATGTTCTATGTATTATGTACTTATCAAAAACGCACAAATATAATCAAATTAATCATTGATTTATCGCCTCCATCCTCTGAGAGTGACGGAGTCTTTGAGGATACCCTTGTCTAGGGCGATATTTACAGCGGGCAGAGGGCTCTGGTGGAGAGTAGAGCGCAGAGATTTGTGTAGATAAGTAAAAAGTGTTTATCTTTGCATCACTATGAGTAGAGTAGTAGGTCAGCGCTTCGGGCAAAAAACTACCCCTAGGGGTAGTAGAGAGTATGCCCTGGGGGCATACTCTCTACTATAAAAACACCTCCCTATACCCATATAATAATGTAGAGCAGTCAGGAGTACTGCGACCAATCGGTCGCAGTACTCCTGACTGTGTATAGTTATGTCCATCCACCATCGAAACAATTATCAATTAGACAAAATGAAGAAGAAAAGATTCACTCAACTATGGCTCACGCTTACGCTTGCTCTTGGGGTACTGGCCTCATGTAGCAAGGGTGCCCACACAGAGCCTCTTGACGCGCCGGCGCCCGCGGGCGAGCCTATTACCCTCAGTCTATCGGCAGAGATTGGGTTTGAGGAGGGTGCAGATGACTTTCGTGCACTCACCTTCAAGATCGAAGAGGTCAATGGCAAGAAGATCCCACACCCTCAGTTCACCGATGGAGAGGAGGTTACGGTCTATACCATCCTGAGGAGTACAGCCAGTACAGTCCCTGTCGTACAGCCTCTGACCTGGGAGTACGTCGCCTCCAAGAAGAAGCTCCAGATCAAGCAAATTCCAGCCAATGATATTGTGGTATCCAATTTTCACAACGAGGGAGGAGTGAAGTGGTACGTGGCTGGTATGCTTGCTCCTGGAGGCACCCTCAGTGGCCTCTCTACACTTCGCTTCGAGGGTACGCGTGCACTGTATGGCATTGACCCCAATGCTGGTGTCCCCGAGGAGTTTTCGCTGAAGGTCCCCTATTGGTTCGGTTGGACAGAGGTAACAATCGAGACGCGCTTAGGCAAGGATGGCAACAATTCGTACCGAGAGGCATTTGTCTATGATGCTCAGAATGTGCGATTCAAACCCCTTGGGACGCTCATCGCCTACAAGATGGGCAACAAGCTCTCGGCGGGGGCTTACTCCTTTACCCCTTCGGGTTTTGTAGTCTCCAGTAATGCCTGGGCGGATCAAGGCGAGTTTAACCTCAACCCCGACATCCCCAGCACCAACCCTCAGAATGCTCTACCAGCCTGGAGCACCTCTAGTGGCCAAGTGTCGATGAACTACACCTTTGCTAGTGGCTATACCGCCCCTACCATAGCGCACAATGCTACCGATAGCAAGGTTTACTATGCTTGGGTGATGCCTACGACGGTACCTACGCCCCCTGCAGTATACGCTCGTATCAAGGTTAATGGGACGAGCTCTCGCCCCGAGAGCTCGACCTACAAGGATTATACGAGGGTCTATTATACGGACTATATCCCTACGGGCAATAGGCCTAAGATGGGCAAGATACAATCCTTGCGGTTTAATGCTACGCGACGCCTAGCCCTGCCCATCGAATATATTACTGACTACAACCTCGCAGGAGGAGGTCTCCTCTCTAGTATTACCAATGTGCCATCTGCTCAGCAAGCAAGCCTCCAGGGGGCTCTACGCTTTAGCACCTCTCACCGCAACGACGAGTCAGGATACTACAATTGGTACGAAGTCGCAGGCGTCTATCATGACACCTACAATCCTACTACTCGCAACCTTGGGAATGTGGTCAATAGTACTTGGCCTGATACCTATTTTATCCCTGACATTGACCACTGCTGGGGCGTTTGGGGGTATTTCAATGCTCTGCGTTGGGACAATCCGACCGCGAGCCTCGACCGGCAGGAGTATTTCCAGCTAGGATATGGCGCAGGCGTAGATTTCTTTCACACCCTCTCTGATTACTCGCGAGGCTTTACCGATCCTCTTGGTGGTACAGATGCTGACAACAATGCGGTCATCTATGCCATTCGCTTCCGCGCAGCCACTTTGGGAGAATCTATATCACGCTCGGATGTAGTCGCCAATGCGCCCGATAGAGTCTATTATCCGCTGGTAGACAACTCTCTCAAGTGTGCCTACCGCTTTACCCGCGTGGGAGGTAAGACGCTTTGGACGGGAAGCATTGATAATAGTAGCCTGGACAATGTGTTTCGAATAGATGTCGTGTACCTCGGTGAGGCAGACTTCAAAGAGGCGGGCAAGACGGAGCTTGAGACCATCAGCAATCAAGACTGGTGGGATGCAGCTACATCCTCTCGCCTATCCAAGGGGCTTGTCCAAAAGTTCTCTCACACGTTCTCCGTCTCTGGGTTTGTAACTCTGAGCGACGCCTCCTCTGGAGTGCTCGGAGACCGTGGCGTGCGTAGTCCCTTCTGGTCAGCCAGTGCCCAGGTTAGCGTAGATGCTCGGCGCGTAGACGTGGATGGGCACAGCATGGACGCTATCTTCTCTTGGGGGCGTAGGTACGCTCTACCCGTGCGACTATTCAAGCGTAATCCTGACCAATAGGCTAGCTGTTGGGTTATCTCATCGTTTCCAATGCCCCTCTATGCCTTGTGCCCTCAAGGACCCAGCGCACTCACTCCCCAAGAGGTGAGTGCACTCACCCCACGAGAGGTCAGTGCGCTAAGTCCTCGAGACGTGAGCGCGCTGGGTACGAACGGGCTCTAAGGCAGGGGCTATAACTAATACTAAATAGACAACAATATGCTGAAGTTTAAGATTTCGAGTATCCTGGCTAAGGTCGGATTGCGTAAGGATCAGACGCTGTACTACGCACAGCAACAAGGCGGATCGCGTTTGCCCTTTGAGGTATTGTGTAGGCGTATCGAGACTGCTACTGCACTCTCTGCTGCCGATGTGATGAGCTGCCTACATGCTCTGGCGAAGGTCTTTGAGGAAGAGCTCTTGCAGGGGAAGACGGTAGAGCTACCTCCGATCGGTAGCTTTCGCCTCGTCGCTGGAGGCAAACGTATGAACTCCGAAAAAGACGTTACCGTACACACCATCGGTAAGGTACGCGTGCGCTTCTCTCCAAGCAAACGCCTTGCGGAGGTTGCCACCAGGGTACCGCTCTCGATCATGCGTGTGGAGACGGGCAAAGCTGGGCCCTCTGTACCCAGTGGCGGTACGACTAGT
>JBGYQR010000085.1:0-6938 GCA_041839075.1 Porphyromonas sp. | reverse complement strand
TACTTCCTAGCCTCTGACCGTCTGCAACAGCAGCTCGTCTCGGCGCATATCCATACTGATATATGGGGCTCAGATCACTGCCCCGTAGAGGTGGTGGTCGATCTCTAGCCTCAGCTCCTGGTTTGCCATCAGGCGCATACATCCCACACTATGACTCGACGACTAAGATCCATCATCACTGGCGTAGGCATCCTGGCCCTCTTGGGCTGGTGGCTAACGGGGTGCCTGGGGCGAGGGCAGGGAACCTCTAGTGCTCATGGCGCTCCGCTAGATACACGCCCTGTGCCTCTAGCCTATCGCGTCGTGCTGGCGGGGGATGTGATGTGCCATGGCCCTCAGCTTGCCGCTGCCCGGGAGCCTGGTGGGGCGTATGACTTCTCCTCTTCGTTTGACTCTATTGCCTCTCTGGTGGGCTCTGCGGATCTAGCCATTGCCAACCTAGAGACAACCCTTGGGGTGAAGCCTTACTCGGGCTACCCCATGTTTTCCTCACCCGCGGAGCTGGCCGCCAGCTTGCAGCGCTGTGGCTTTGATGTCCTCTCGACGAGCAACAACCACTCTGCCGATCGATCGGCTCGGGGGATTGTGCGCACCCTCGATGTCCTGGATAGCCTTGGGCTGGCGCACACGGGATCTTATCGCCATGCCCAGGAGCGCGCCCTCTCGGCGCCACTCATCCATCAGCTTGGGGAGCTTCGCCTGGCCATCATGGCCTATACCTATGGTACGAATGGCCTACCCGTGCCTAGCCCTACCCTGGTCGATACGATCGATACAACCCTGATGGCTCGAGACATTGCTCGCTCTGATAGCCTGGGGGCTGACTACAAGCTGGTGCTGATCCATTGGGGCAATGAATACCAGCGTACGCCTAGCGTAGAGCAGCGCACCCTGGCGACCTGGCTACACGAGCGAGGGGTCGATGCTGTCATCGGTAGCCATCCCCACGTCGTGCAAGAGAGCGAAGTGATCTCTAGCCCGGGGGAGGGGCGTAGTACCTTCGTCACCTACTCGCTGGGTAACCTGGTCAGCAATCAAAACAGCCCAGCGGCAACGCGCGGAGGGATGCTCCTCTCACTCCTGCTACGCAGAGAGGCTCCAGGGCAACCTGTTACCACAGAGCCGAGCTACCAGTGGACCTTCGTGAACAAGCGCAACGATAGAGGAGAGGCGCTCTACCGCATCCTCCCCGTAGACATTCACCTAGACCAGCTTCCCTCAGGGCTCTCATCGGCCGAGCAGGCCGACTATAAGGCATTTTGTCGATACTATCGTACGATCCCCTTAACTACATCAATAGCTACAACAAGACAATGATGAAAAGATATTCCTCACTCCTACTTACGCTCGCCCTCGTCCTCGTCGGGCTGAGCTCTTGCGGTACAGTACCCATCACGGGACGTCGTACCCTCAACCTCGTCTCTGATGGCGAAGTGCTCGCCATGAGCCAGTCGCAGTACGCGAGCTTCCTGGGACAGGCGCGCAGTCAAGGCGCGGTAGTCTCTAGCCCTCGCGTTACTCAGATTGCCAAGCGACTCATCACCGCCACAGAGAGCTATCTCCAAAGCAACGGCATGGGCGATCTGCTCTCGACGCTCAGCTGGGAGATCAACGTCATCAATAGCAACCAGGTCAATGCCTTCTGCATGCCAGGGGGCAAGATTGTGGTCTACACCGGGCTCGTCAGCCTCGTCGGCAATGGGGCTGTGGCCGATGCCGAGCTGGCAGCGGTGCTCGGGCATGAGATCGCACACGCCATCGCCAGGCACTCTAGCGAACGTCTGAGCAATACGATGCTCCAAAACCTCGGAGGCCAGCTACTCGGGATGGCAGTCGGCAACAAGTCCGAGATGCTTCGTGCGGCCGTAGGGCAGGCATACAGCCTGGGCACAGAGGCCTTCGTGGCTCTGCCCTTTGGTCGCAAGCAGGAGTATGAGGCGGACAAGATCGGCCTTGTGCTGATGGCCTTGGCGGGCTACGAACCTAAGCATGCCATCACCCTCTGGCAGAAGATGGAGCGCTCGAGCGGTGGTGTGCAAAACGAGTTTCTGAGTACACACCCTAGCGAAGCCAATCGTATCAAGGCCATACAGGAGTACCTCCCCGAGGCGACGAAGCACTACCAGGCTAAGCCCACTTCTGGGGCGCGTCGCTAGTCGGAGCCAACTAGTATATCACTCACTATCTAACCATTATATCATTCGTATGAAGAAAGTAATCTCTACGGCTGATGCGCCTGCAGCCATCGGCCCTTACAGCCAAGCCATCCTAGTAGATGGCACGCTCTACGCTTCTGGTCAGCTGGGTATCGATCCCAAGACAGGCGATTTCGTCCCAGGAGGCGTTACCGAGCAGACCGAGCAAGTGTTTCGCAATATCCGCGCCATCCTCTCTGAGGCAGGCCTTGAGATGAGCGACGTTGTCAAGACGACTTGCTTCCTGGCAGACATGGGGGACTTCGCTGCCATGAATGCCGTCTATGCTCGTCAGTTTGAGGGTAGCTTCCCCGCTCGTAGTGCGGTGGCTGTGCGCACCTTGCCCAAGAATGGCCTTGTCGAGATAGAGGTGCTGGCCATCAAGGGCTAATCCCTCCACCACCTACCCCAAGCGAGCGCGCCCCTGGATAGCATCTTGACTATCCAGGGGCGCGCTATATCTATACTGGGGGAGGTGTGCTCCCCTCGGAGAGGGCTAGATGATGGAGTGCTTTTTGGTAAACTCGATGATCTCATCGATGTAACCAAACGCCAGCCCCGTAACGGTATCGGCACAGCCGTAGTAGACGGCTATACGTCCCGTGTCAGCGTCGTGTAGGGCTGCGCAGGGGAAGGTTACGTTGGGCACATCACCCATGCACTCATAGGTCTCGCGGGGAGAGATGAGGTAGGGGCCTGAGCGGAACTTGACCTTCCAGGGCTCGTCAAGGTCTAGGATGGCCGAGCCGAAGGCATATACGAAGCCATTGCAGCTGTTGAGTACCCCGTGGTAGATGAGTAGCCACCCTTCGCTCGTCTCGATGGGGATGGGCCCTGCTCCGATCTTGGTGCACTGCCAGGCGCTATCCTCAAAGGGGGCTGGGCTCATCACATGGCGATGGCGTCCCCAGTACTCTAGCTCGGGAGACTCGCTATAAAAGATGTCTCCAAAGGGGGTATGCCCATTGTCGCTGGGGCGCGAGAGCATGGCGAAGTTGCCGTTGATCTTCTTGGGGAAGAGCACCCCGTTGCGGTTGAAGGGGAGGAACGCATTCTCCACCTGATGGAAGGTCTCGAAGTCGAAGGTGTAAGCCACCCCGATCGTTGGCCCGTGGTAGCCGTTGCACCAGGTTACATAGTAGCGGTCTTCGATGAACACCACACGAGGGTCGTAGCCATAGACCCATTGGCCTATCTCGGGGATGTGGCACTCAAACTTGAGCGGCTCTGGATTGATGCGCCAGTTGATCGCGTCATCGCTAAAGCCCACGTGTAGGCGCATACGGCGGTTGGTATCATCACAGCGAAACACGCCAGCGTAGCCCTCGCCGAAGCGTACCACAGCACTATTGAAGATGCTGTTGGACGTAGGCAGTAGGTCGCGTGGAATGATGGGGTTTTGGGAGTAACGCCACATTACCTCCTGGCTACCGCTGGGGCGATCTTCCCAAGGGAGGTCGGGCATAGACTGCCCTACAATCTTGATTTTGCTCATTGCTGTTGTTGCATAAATAGATGAATGCCCCGGGAGGCTATCCCCTAGAGGGGGAGTGCCTCGGAGGCTTTACAAAGATAAAGAAATAGGGGCGATAATCGGTGCCCCTCGTTTGCAGGGCAGGGTGGGGCACCCCGAGAGACGGCTCTATACCCCTTTGCCCCGAGGGGTGTAGTATCGCCTCCGAGAGGCGCTCTCCTAGAGCGTCTGAGGGCTCCAACTTAGAGCGCCCAAGGGCTCTAACCTAGAGCGTCTGAGGGCTCTAACTTAGAGCGTCTGAGGGCTCTAACTTAGAGCGTCTGAGGGCTCTAACCTAGAGCGTCCGAGGGATCCAACTTAGAGTGCCTAAGGGCTCTAACCTAGAGCGTCTCGGGGCGGGGACTATCGCCCCCGATAGGCGCAAGGCCTAGGGGGATCAGAGAGACCCCTAGGAGGGTGTGTGCCTTTAGAAAAAAATAGCAAAAATCGCCTCTTTTAACCTATCGGATAATTGATATTTATCCCCTAACTTTGTCAAAGTAAAACCCACACGGCACCCCACATGGGGGTGTTTCTTGGCACAAGTGTAGCGTCGGGTTGTCTTTGTAACGAGTTGTAATTTAATAAGTTAGTTAGCCTATGAGCGTGCGTGTAGTCAAGCGCGATGGAGCCTGTGAGCCCTTCGACGCAGAGAAAATTTATCAAGCGATGGTGAAGGCCTATCGAGCCACCGGTCAAGCCTATGACGAGGGGGCTCTTAGGGCGATTATTGAGCGTATCCGCCTCGAGGGAGAGCAGGTCCTAGCTCGTGTACTAGCCGTCGAAGAGATACAAGACCGGGTTGAGCGAGAGCTGATGGCTCTCTCGCCCGAGGTGGCCAAGCGCTATATCATCTATCGAGAGTGGCGTACCACGGAGCGAGACAAGCGGACGAACCTCAAGCACACCATGGACGGCATCGTGACGATAGAGAAAAACGACGTCAATCTCGGCAATGCCAACATGAGCGCCTACACACCTGCCGGGCAGATGATGACCTTTGCCTCGGAGGTTACCAAAGACTATGCGATGAAGTACCTCCTCTCGGAGCAGTACGCCAGGGCGCACGCCGAGGGGGATATCCATATCCACGACCTAGACTATTATCCCACCAAGACCTCTACGTGCGTGCAGTACGACCTGGGTGACCTCTTTGAGCGAGGCTTCCATACCAAGAATGGTAGCATACGTACTCCCCAGAGCATACAGAGCTATGCTACGCTGGCTACGATTGTCTTTCAGACCAATCAAAATGAACAGCACGGCGGGCAGTCGATACCAGCCTTTGACTTCTTCATGGCTCCGGGGGTACGCAAGTCGTTTGTCAAGCACCTGAGAGATCGACTAGCCTTTTGCCTCGATCTGCATGGTGTCCCCTTTGACCTAGAGCAGCTCAAGCAGCAGATCCAGGAGGCTAATGTCGCCCTCTCCGACAGCCACGAGGAGGGATCCCGCTTCCATACTCTACTGAGCCTATTGGGCTACCCCTTCACGCTCGAAGAGGTGTACACGACGCTACGCACGAGCTACGAGCGCACCAGGCGAGATACCCACCAGGCTATGGAGGGCTTCATCCACAACCTCAACACGATGCACTCACGCGGGGGCAACCAGGTTGTGTTTAGCTCCGTCAATTATGGTACGGACACGAGTGCCGAGGGGCGTATGGTCATCGAGGAGCTCCTCAAGGCAACCGTCAAGGGATTGGGCAAGGGAGAGATACCCATATTCCCCATTCAGATATTTAAGGTCAAGGAGGAGGTAAACTACTCCGACGAAGACTACGAGCTAGCGATCAACAACTTCGAGGACGCTCTAGCCGGGCGCTTGACATACAAGACGCCAAACTTTGACCTACTTATCGCCTCGTGCCAGACGACTAGCCATGCCCTCTTCCCCAACTTCGTCTTCCTAGATACGGAGTACAACAAGCATGCCTCCTGGCGAGCCGACGACCCCAAGCGCTACTACTATGAGGTGGCGACGATGGGTTGCCGTACACGTGTCTTCGACAATATCAATGGCGAGCGTACCTCTATCGGGCGAGGCAATCTGTCCTTTACGACGATGAACCTCCCCCGCCTGGCCATCGTGGCCATGAAGGAGGCACGGCTCGAACTGCCCGAGGCCAGCCTCGAGCAAGTGCGCCAGGAGGCTATTGTGCGCTTCTATCGCTCTGTGCGACGTATGGCCAGCCTCATAGCCGAGCAGCTCTATGAGCGCTACGAATATCAGCGCTCGGCTCTAGCCAAGCAGTTCCCCTTCATGATGGGTAATAACGTTTGGAAGGGGGGCGATACGCTGGCGCCCAACGACAAGGTGGGCGATGTATGGCGTAGTGGTACCTTGGGTATCGGCTTCATCGGTGGGCACAATGCGATGGTCGCTCTCTATGGTGATGGCCATGGGCACAACGACGAGGCTTGGCAGACGCTCTACCAGGCCATCAGCATCATGAAGGAGGTCGTAGAGGAGTACAAGGAGCGCTATCATCTCAACTACTCGGTGCTGGCTACGCCCGCCGAGGGCTTGTCGGGACGCTTCACGCGTATGGACCGCAAGCGCTTTGGTAAGATCAAGGGGGTGAACGACCTGGATTATTATGTCAATTCGTTTCACGTCGATGTACGCGAGCCCATCGGTATGTTTGCCAAGATACAGCGCGAGGCTCCATTTCACGCCCTAACGGGAGGGGGGCATATCTCCTATATAGAACTCGATGGGGAGGCCAAGCGCAATGTGAGCGTTATCCTCAAGCTCGTCAAGGCGATGAAGGACGCGGGGATAGGCTATGGGTCTATCAACCACCCCGTAGACACCTGCCGTAGCTGTGGGTACAGAGGTATCGTGTACGACAAATGCCCCGTCTGTCAGAGCGACCAGATCGCTCGTCTAAGGCGCATCACGGGCTATCTGACAGGTAGCCTCGATAGCTGGAATAGTGCCAAGCAGGCCGAGGAGCACGACAGAGTCAAGCACCGATAGGCTCGAGATGGGTGAGCCCTCTGGCGGATGAATATCCTATACATATATAAGGAGACGATCTCCGATGGCCCAGGCCTGCGCTATGCTATCTATACGGCAGGGTGCAGGCACGCCTGTGTAGGCTGCCATAATATGCAGAGCTGGGATCCTCGGGGTGGTAAGCCTCTGACGGGCGTTTGGCTTAGGGAGATGATACAGGAGATCAAGGCTAACCCCTTGCTCGATGGTATCACGCTCTCGGGGGG
>JBGYQR010000084.1:0-3015 GCA_041839075.1 Porphyromonas sp. | reverse complement strand
TGAGCTTCCGCTTTGGCATCTCCAAGTTTGCCACCCTCTTCAACACCAAGTACGACAAGCTCGGCGACCCCTACCAGTACTACGGGATGCAGATTCGCAATGAGCCCTCGCTCAAGTTCAATACCCAGCTCAGCTACCTCTTTAGGCACCTGGTGGGGCGTGGCGATAGGCTCCTGGTGCACGGCAACTTCAATTTCGTCGAGAGCTTCCTGCGCAACTGGGCCAATGTGGGCTCGGCCAACCTGGCGACCATCCCTGCGCAGAAGGTGGTCGATCTCGGCCTCTCGTATAGCCTGCCGGGGAGCAAGATGACGCTGAGCCTCGATGCCAAGAATGTCTTCGACAGGCAGGCCTTCGACAACTTCGGCCTTCAGAAGCCTGGGCGCGCCTTCTACGCCAAGCTGACCTACAACATCCTCTGACGAAAGGGGAGGGGGCAAGGCCCCATTATCCCAGACACCAATCAAGACGAACGATACAATATGACTACAAACTTCAAAACCCTCCTGGGTGGTCTCCTCCTGACCGCCTCTCTTGTGGCCTGCAGCAATTCCGATAGCCCCAGCAATGGGGGGAGCAGCATCCAGTATGCCACTAATGACTTCCAGATCGCCTTTGCCAGTGGCTCGGGGAGCAACTCCGCCACCCTCGTGCAGGGCGTCTCGGACCTCTCCACCGGCACCGTGTCGGCCAAGATCGGGCACGAACTGGAGTCGTCGCGCACGGCGCGCATCTTTGTCTCTAGCGATAGGAAGTACCTGTATAGCCTCAACTATACGGTGGGCACCATCGAGAAGCTCGAGTACAAGGGTGCCGACCAGTACACCGCTGTGGGCAAGGTAGATGCCTCTGTGCCCCTGGGGAGCAAGACGGTGCGCTTCACCAAGATGAGCGACACCGAGGGCTCTGTGCATTATATCCAGGCTACTCCGCAGGGGACGGGGGTAGCCTACACCCACCACAAGCACCTCTTGACCATCGGTATCCTTGACCTGGAGCGGATGATCTTCAAGCCAGGCTTTGCCAAAGCTGTGGAGATAACGCTCCCCGAGGCCCTCGCCAAGGCAGGCTACTATATCTCGCGTATCGACTGCCCCGTAGAGTCTGCGGGCAAGCTCTACTACGGAGCCGCCGTCAGCAAGTGGAACGCCACCACGGGCAAGGGGCTCGAGACAGACAAGACCTTTACCCTGGTGGTGGACAAGGCCGACCTCAGCAAGGCCAGCGTCGTCTATACCGACAAGGTACGCGGGGCGACCAACGGCTACCGCACGCCTACCCAGCATATGATGGAGGACGGTAGCATCATCCAGCTCGTCAGCGGCACGCAAGACAACGCGCGCAGCGAGGTGCATATCGTGCGCCTCAAGGCTGGGCAGTACGACGAGAGCTTTGACATTAACCTGGCCAGCCTCCTGGGCAAGCCCATGCGTAGCGATGGCTTCTTCTACGCAGGCAATGGCATCGCCTATGTGCCCTACGAAGATCAGAGCCTCCAGCGCATACAGATCGGTGTAGACCCCGACGGCAAGCCCACGATGTCGGCTCCCTGGAAGCTGGCTCGCGTAGACCTGCGCCGTGGTACGGCCATCGACCTCAACGTGCCCGACAACCTATGGCTACGTCAGTATCAGAATGCCGTGGTGCGCGACGGGGTCTTCTATATCGCCCTGGCGCCTATTGCCAAGCAGGGCCATATCTATATGTTTGACGTCAATAGCACTTCGCCCACGGGTCGCCAGGGGGCTAGCCTCGAGGGCACGGGCGCCGATCAGTACTTCATCGGTATCTACTAGCCTCGCCCCCTCGCCTGCCCCTCAGTCCAGAGCCGAGGGGCAGGCTCGGAATGCCTAGGTATATAGAGCGCGCTCCTCAGACCGCCTCTAGCCGTCAGCCCCTAGGGCTCGCTGGCTGGGGTAGTCTGAGGAGCGCCTTTTGCTCCCCCTTGGGGACGTTAAGTTAGACCGCCCAAGGGCTCTAAGTTGGATCGCCCGAGGGCTCTAACCTAACGCGCCTCGGAGCTCTAAGGTAAAGCCCTCTGGCGGTCTAGCTCGGAGCCCCTTGGGAGTATGAGGGAGGGGCACGTACCTATTGCAAGCTCAAGCCTCTAGCGATGCGGGTAATAGGTGAATGATGCACGACCATCCCCTGCCTCTATGTAGTGAAGCCAGGCGTGTTTGCACAATAATTATTGTTGCGTATATTTGCCTGAGATAGACTATACCTCGTGTTGCTTTAATTTTCGTTCGCACTATGTATCCCATCAACGAAAGCCTACAAATAGGCATTGCCCTTGCTGTCTGCTACATCCTTTTCTTCGTCCTATATGGACGTGGCGAGTGGAGGCTCTATCATCAGATGCTATCGCACTATGCGGTGCTCTTCGCTCTAGGGATTGCCTCTAGCCTTCAGACGGATACTTACCTCCCGCTTGGTCTTGTTGGCCTCCTAGTTATCTGTATACCGCTTGCTTTGCTCATCCATCCAGCCCCAGGCGTTGAGCAGAGGAAGGTTATGCCCAAAGCTTCAACTTTCCCAGGCTATATCATATTCTTCTTCCTAGGGCGCAAGGTAGAGCTACTACCATACATCCAATGGATCGTGCTGGGTATAGCTGTTGTGGAGCGGTTCGCCTTCTACCTCTGGCTTAGGAAGCGTCCCGTGAGCGTAGCGCAGTAGTTCGCCGCTCCCTATCAAAAAGCCAAGGGGCATACACCGACCCGGTCGGTGTATGCCCCTTGGCTTTGCTCTGCCCTGGCTACCTAGAGGGCAAAGGGCTTTTGCTCCCCCTAGGGCTTGCGCTGGGCAAAGAGCCAGTCGCGCACAGCCTCTATGCGGTAGGCGTAGTCGAAGGACATCATGTGCTCCATGCGGGTGTTGGTCATCCCCTCGGGGAGCACCGTGCCGAGGTCGAAGATGATATAGTTGCAGTTGCTCCCCTGGGGCGCCAGTCTGCCCGACCTGGCTGGAGCGGGCTTAATGAGATAGTGTGTTGGCCAGGTCTCGGCACTTAGC
>JBGYQR010000083.1:0-8422 GCA_041839075.1 Porphyromonas sp. | reverse complement strand
GATGGCCATAGGGCTACCACCCCATCGTCGCCTCAGGTCTATATACACGGCTCTGGCCAGGCAGATATGCCCCTGGCGGGCGGGGCTACGCATCTCTTGTAGCGAAACGCCCATGACGGATTGTATGGCTTGTGCTAGGATCATCATAATGGGAAGTGCATCATTGGGTAGGGGGGATTATTCTTTTGATTCTAAATACTACTACGGCGCGGGAGGAGGGAGAGTCCCTCTTTAATTATTTATGGGTCGCCCCAGGAGTTGGCGTTGCCTGGGTCGCCCCCACAGATGCTGGCGTTGCTTGGGACGTGCCAGGCGCTGGGGGCACGGCGCTACGTCGGTCTTGCCCGTAGAGGGGGATGACGTTGCACATTTTTTCCAGCCGAGAGGAGACCCGAGCGCCATAGACGCGGTGCAGGCTGGGCAAATGGCCACTGGGGGCATAGAGCGGGAGGTTGGAGGTGATGATGGTCACCAGGCCAGCGCGGTCGCCACGCCCCTCGATGATGTCGGAGAGGACGTTGAGCCTATTGCCCATATAGAGGCTCTCGGTAGGCTCCGTGCCCAGGTCGTCGATGACCAAGATGGGCGCCCGCCGACAGCGCTCGAGGGTGGCAAAATCCCCTCGGGTATAGGCTTCGGCCAGGGTCGAGGCCTTGTAGAGCTTGGTGGCTCTAAAGCCGATCGGCTGTCCGCATAGCCTCAGGGCGACGTCGTTGTCGATGGCCAGGCTGACCACCAGGCGCACGAGGACGCTCTTGCCACTGCCGGTGGGCCCCCAGAGGAAGATGCCCTTGCAGAGGTCGGCCTGGATGAGTCTGTTGTCCCTGGGGGCGATGGCCGTCATCTGCCGATCGGCCATGAGCCAGCGGATGACTTGCTCCAGGGCGTAGCGGTTGTATCGGTCTACGACGAAGCCGGGGCATAGGCTCTGGGCGCTTTGGATGGCGATGGACAGGAGGTTGTCGATAGAGTCGGGGACGAACTCGTCGTAGAGGCGCTGTACGTCGGGGAGTCGAGCGATCCTAACCAGGCGCTCGGGATCTTGAAAAGTATTGTGGTGCATAATAGGTTACGGGCGTGTCATAGAGGGATATACATCTGGGACAAATACATAGGCTATAATGGTGGGAGGAGGAAGCGGGGAGGAGCGAGGATGGAGAAGGACGGGGACGGGGCGAGCGGGGGGCTATGGGGCGGGCGGGAGGCTATGGGGCGGGCGGGAGGACGTGGCCGTGCTCGTCGTAGTAGGGCGTGCCGTCGGGGTACTCGCCCAGCACCTCGGGCGGAAGCAGGTGGCGTTGCTCCTGGGCTGCTTCGTTGATATGGTGCTTGATGGGGCGCACAGGGCCCGTCCCCTCTCGTGGGTAGGGGGCGCCCATCTGAGAGGTCGCGTTGTAGCCATGGCGATCGACGAGCCAGTTGCAGGCGGCGCTCTGCCACGACCTCATCTTGTTTTTGCCGACTCTCCAGCCGTTGCTCTCGTAGTAGTGCCAGTATTTGGAGGCTAGCCGCTCGGCGCTCGAGCGGTCAGGCATCTTGGCCAGCATGTACTCGAGCACCTGGGCCTGGGTGGGCTTGACGAAGGGCTCTGGGCGTCGCTCTCGTCTGCGCTTGCCCGGAGGATGCGGAGCGCTGGAGCCGCTCTCCCCCTGCACCCCCTCTACGTCTCTAGGAGCTTGCATGTCTAGAGAGGGATATTCCCCCTCTTTTATAATATCTCCCCCACCCTCGGTCTCCGCATTGTTCGTAGGCTCCGTAGGCTCCGCATTG
The DNA here is from genome assembly GCA_041839075.1 of Porphyromonas sp. Taxonomy (GTDB): domain Bacteria; phylum Bacteroidota; class Bacteroidia; order Bacteroidales; family Porphyromonadaceae; genus Porphyromonas. The sequence continues at coordinate 6,652 of JBGYQR010000083.1, read as the reverse complement.
TTCGTATGCTCCGTAGGTCTCACAGGCTCCGTAGGTGGTACGGGGGTCGAGAGGGGCTGAGATTGAGCTTGGGCTGAGGGCTGGGCTTGCCACCTTTTCTGAGCCGCTCGGCGCCGTTGCTCGCGCTGAGCTTCGGAGAGCTGACCTTTGGGACGGGTGCGGGGGGCTCCTGAGCCAGCGGTCGCCCTGGCGGAGGGGCAGGAGGGCTCTTGAGGCTCGTCGGGGCGGGGCGAGGGCGCTACCGAGGCGGGGAGGGGTAGCGAGCGGAACTGGCGGATGCCTCCGGGCTGGTCGAAGACAAAGAGGTCGAAGTCCTCGACGAGGCTACGGATCAGTTCGCCCGGAGCTCCTAGTTCGGAGGCCAGCAGATCGTATTGGGGCTCGAGGGTCTGGTCGGGTTCGTCCAGGAGCATCTCCATGATGGCCAGGCATAGCCCGTAGCCGAGCCAGCCGTGGGTGGCTCTAAGGCGTCGCATACGCTTGTCTCGTCTGAGCGAAGCGGGGTGTACAAAGCTGGGTGTGATCATAATAACGTGGGGTCAGGAAGAGAGATAAATCGTTGGAATACATCATCGGGGGGAGAAGGGGGAGAAGGAGGAAGAGGGGGCGAGTGACGAGGGCGCCCCTACCGACCCACTCGTGGGTCGGTAGGGCGATGCACTCGTGGGTCGGCAGGGGACCCCACTCGTGGGTCGGTGGGGCGATCCACTCGTGGGTCCCTCGGAGCGGGGGTGGGGTGGTTAGAGTGGTGCGGGGCTGTGGTAGGGGTGAAGTTCGTTTGTGTGGACTAAATAATCATTGGGGTGAGTAAATAAAAACGACGTGTCTCAATAAAAACCTTCGACAGCGCTGGGGGCTGTCGCGTAGCCTTGCGGGAAGCTGCTTTCGTATCAAGTCAAAGAGCGCGACAAGAGACGCCGGGGCACTATGCGACGAGCGGGCGCCTCCCAGGGGGGAGGGTCGTCTCTCGATGTGCCTCTGGGACATAATCCCTAGGTCTCAGAGGCTGGGCAGGGATGGCCTATCGCCCTAGTCGCGATAGGGGCTCGGTCTGTGAGAGCGCTCTGCCCTGGGTGTGAAGAGCCCATCTGACCATGGTCTGTCGATGAGCCTCCAGGTGGGCTCGCTTCACCCCAAAGGCGTCCGCGATGTCGCGTGGGCAGAGAGGATGGCCGGAGGATGGGTGTGTGGCCTTGCCCTCGACATGCCTGGCTCTACCTCCCCCCTGGTGTAGGTGGGGGCAGAGGCCTAGCGGTCGCCTGGTCGGATGCCAGGTATCAATGCGCAGAGATACGCAGAGATACCCATGTAGAGATACGCGGTAGAGATGCGTACGCCCTCTGCCTGGTGTGGCGGGGAGGGGAAGGAGGGGGGGAGCAATCTCCCCGCTTGCGTGCATTGGCATATTCTCCTTACATTTGTAGTCGGCATCGTTTGCTCTCGTGAGGTTCTATCCCTTTCACGGTTTGTACTGCAAATGTAGAACAAATAATTATACAACGCAACCCTCCTATAACGCCCCTCTCTGTGCTATGGCCAACGCTCCTCTCACTCCCCTCGAGGGTCTATCGGACACCTCCAGAAACAAGCGATTTATAGACCTACTCTACGTCCTCAAGCGACAAGAGGAGGTGTACAACGATACGGACTTTGCCCGCAGAGTGGGGCATGCCAAGTCGTACATCTCTGAGGTGAAGAATGGGAAGCGAACGCTGACCGAACAATTTGTTCGCTCCATCGCCAAGGCCTTCCCCAGCATAGACCCCGTCTGGCTCATGACCGGCGAGGGCTCTATGCTACGCCCTCTAGAGGGGGTGCCCTGTGTCATCGCTGGCGACCAGGAGAGCTACCAGCAGGCTCAGGGGATGGGGCTCGACCTGATCCCCGAGTACAGCACCATCTACTACGGGGGCAATGGGGTGGTGTCTGACCCCGAGCATTTTGTGGCGCATTGGAGCATCCCTCAAGCGCCCAAAAACGCCTATATCATCTCGATGGTGGGCAACTCGATGTCGCCTCTACTGATGGGTGGGTCTAAGCTCCTGGTGAAGCCCTACCGCTTTTCGTCGGCCACGGACATTCCCTTTGGCAACATCTTTGCGGTGGTAGTGGCCGACGAGTGGGGCGACGTGTCTACGCACATCAAGATCCTCAGGCGCCATCCGACCAAGGAGACGACGCACTGGATCGCGCGCAGTGTCAATAGAGCCGAGTACGACGACTTTGATGTGGCCGTCGAGCATGTGCGCTCGCTGGGCATCGTCGTGATGGACATCAACCAGCACGTCATCCTCTAGCCCCCGCACCCCGCGTCTCTACGCGTCTCTACGCGTCTCTACGCCCCCGAGCACCCGCACCCGCACCCGCACCCGCACCCCCTCGCGTCTCCCCGCGTCTCTACGCCCCCCCGAGCATCCCCCCCTCGCCCCACGATAGCCCGCTTGTGGCCATCGGGGGGTGAGGGTCATCTCCGCCGACCTCCTACACGCCGCGTTGGGGCATCCGCCCGCTTGCCTGGTGGGGCACCCCGCGCCCGCCCCGAGGCGAGCGAAGAGGAGAGGGAGATGACACGAAGATACTAGGGGGAACGAGGCAAGGGACGAGCGAGGAGGAGCGGAGGGGCAGGACGGAGATAGGGGGAGGAGGCAGGGGAGGACAGGGGAGAGAGCAAAGGAGGGACTACGGGGACAAAAAAAAGGCTTTCCTGCGCCATGGCGTCTAACAGCCTAAAAATCACTATCTTTGTCGCCGACAAGAAGGCAACGACTCAAAAATGCAGCACAGTACCATCAGGCAGTTCTCCATCGCCGAGATCCTCGAAAGAGAGCAGCGCGCCATCGCCAACATCCCCTCTGACAACCCCTACGAAGAGGCCATCGATCTGATCGTCAGATACGTACACGAGCAGGGAGGTAGGCTCATCACCTCAGGAATGGGCAAGGCCGGGCAGATAGCGCTCAACATAGCTACGACCTTCAGCTCGACGGGGACGCCAGCCTACTTCGTGCACCCCAGCGAAGCCCAGCACGGAGACCTCGGCATGGTACGCCCCGGCGACATCATGCTCCTGATCAGCAACTCGGGCAAGACACGCGAGGTGCTGGAGCTCGTCGAGCTAGCTCGGCACATGATCCCCGACGTGCCCACCATCCTCATCACAGGGCAGAGCGATAGCCAGCTGGCGCAGATGGTAGACGTTGTCCTCTCGACAGGCAACCCACAAGAAGTATGCCCCCTAGGGCTGACGCCCACCACGAGCACCACGATGATGACGGTGCTGGGCGACGTGCTGGTCGTGCAGGTCATGCAACGCATCGGCTTCGACCACAGGCAGTACGCCCTACGCCACCACGGAGGCTACCTCGGGCACAAGAGCCGCCTCGAGGCCGGGGAGCCACACTAGACGACAAGACGAAGTAAAGATTTCTCTTACGCTGGAAGAGAGCTCTCCCCCACCCTCACCCCTCACCCACGAGGGGCATCAGGGGGGAGGTCATTGGGCTCGCCCTACTTGGGAGCCAGCCATACAACAAACAATTATCCAAGACGCATTCACAGACGTCTGTCCCTAGTGGAGGGGAAAGGCGAAGGGTGGACGTGTCTTATCATTACTCATTATTTAAGATGAAGACATTTGAAGAATTGGGCGTGTCCGCCCCCATACGCCAGGCGATACAGGAGCTGGGCTACGAGAGTCCTATGCCTGTACAAGAAGCCGTTATCCCCTACCTGCTGGGCGAACCCATCGACCTGGTGGCCCTCGCCCAGACGGGCACGGGCAAGACGGCCGCCTTTGGCCTGCCCCTGCTGCAACGCCTCTCTGAGGGCGAGCGCTCGGGCACCCAACCTCGCGCCCTCGTGCTCTGCCCGACCCGCGAACTATGCATCCAGATCGCCGATGACCTCTCGGGGTACAGCAAGTATCTCGACGGCATCCGCATCCTACCCGTCTATGGCGGTAGCTCTATCGAAGCTCAGATACGCGTCTTGCGCCGTGGCGTAGACATCATCGTGGCCACGCCCGGTAGGCTCATCGACCTGATGGAGCGGGGCGAAGCACGCCTCGACCTGGTGCGCACCGTCGTCCTAGACGAAGCCGACGAGATGCTCAACATGGGTTTCACCGAGAGCATCGAGACCATCCTCCAGGCTGTACCCACAGAGCGCCACCTGCTCCTCTTCTCTGCCACCATGCCCCGCGAAGTGGCGGGCATCGCCACCTCGTACCTCCGCAACCACAAGGAGATCGTCGTGGGCAACAAAAACGAGGGCAACGCCAACATCAAGCACCTCTACTACATGGTGGCGGCCAAGCACAAGTACCTTACCCTCAAGCGCATCGCCGACTATTATCCCGATATCTACGGGATCGTCTTTTGCCGTACGCGCAAGGAGACCCAGGAGATCGCCGATGCCCTCATCAAGGACGGCTACAACGCCGAGTCGCTCCATGGCGAACTGAGCCAGGCACAGCGCGACTATGTGATGAATAAGTTTAGGCTACGCTCCCTCCAGATCCTCGTGGCCACCGACGTCGCCGCCCGTGGCCTAGACGTCAATGACCTCACCCACGTCATCCACTACGGCCTGCCCGACGACATCGAGAGCTACACCCACCGCTCGGGACGTACGGCACGCGCCGGCAAGACGGGGCTCTCGATAGCCATCTGCCACAGCCGTGAGCGTGGCAAGCTCCGCGAGATCGAGCGCATCATCCGCAGCAAGATCGAGCGTGCGGCCGTCCCCTCAGGTCAGGCCATCTGCGAGAAGCAGCTATACAGCCTCACCGACCGCCTCGAGCGCGTCGATACCACCGAGGTCGATGAGACCCTCGAGGGCCTTCTGCCTGGGCTGATGCGCAAGCTCGAGTGGCTCGACAGAGAGGAATTGCTACGCCGTATGATGCTCCTGGAGTTTCGCCGTCTGCTCGACTACTACGAGGATGTCGAGGAGATCGACGAGGCCGACACGGCGGGGCGCTCGTCGGCACGCGAGAGCGACAGCACCAAGCGCGACCGCAAGCCCGAGCCTGGTATGGCGCGCCTGTTCATCAACTTTGGCAAGGCCGACCAGATGTTTCCCAACAAGCTCATCGAGCTGATCAACCGCTGTGTGCCTGGGCGCGTCAGGGTGGGCAAGATAGACCTACTGCCCCGCTTTGCGTTCTTTGAGGTCGATGAGCACGAGGCCAGCGACGTCATCGAGAGCATGAGTAGCTACGAGGTCGAGGGTCGCCGCATCGTCGTAGACTATGCTGACAAGGTCGGTGGAGGCGACAAGCCTCAGCGCCGAGGTGGCGGCTTCGGCAAGGGTCGCCCCACGTCTGGTAAGAGTTCCCAGGGCAGTGGTGGCTTCGGCAAGGGTCGCCACTCGGACAAAGAGTTTGCCGTACGCAAGAAGCCCGCAGCAGGCAAGAGCCGTCCCGAGCGTAAGGGCGACTACAAGGGCGAGCGCGGAGCTAGTGGGGGCGACGATCGTTTCTTCTCGAAGTTTCAGCGCTAGGCGCTAACGCCCCCGCCCATTCCGCCCGCTAGCCTCCGCCCGCTATCCGCTCCACACGGAGAGGGGCAAGAGAGGTAAGCGCCCCGCGCCCCGACTACCCATTGCTGGCAGTCGGGGCGCGGGGCTTAATCGTTGGACGGCGCGCGGGGGAGCGCATCATCAAACGCCCCGACTACCGCGCATCGATGTGCGGTAGTCGGGGCGTTGCCCTTTGGCCTAGAAGGCTTGAGGAGCTAGAGGGCTATATCCAGGCCGAGACCGAGGACGTGGTTGGTACGCATATACACGTCCTGCCCAGGGATGGTGCGTCCCGAGCTGGGGACGTAGCTCGCCGAGGCCTTGGTGTAGTCGCTGTACTTGGTGTAGAAATACGCCAGGTTGAGCTTGAGCTTGCTGGAGAACTTGTAGGCGCCACCCACACCGAGCGAAAACGAGTCGCACGAGAAGCTCAGATCCTGCTGGAAGTCATTCGAGAGGCCGTAGTTGGTCAGCTGTCCACCGGCACTCAGCAGCAGGCGTGAGGTAACGTCCACCTCGATACCAGCGAGCACCTCCTCCGTGCCGTGGGTGATGAAGCGCTGGCGGTCAGAGGCCATCCCTGCCTGGCGGTCGTAGAAGTGGTGGTAGCCCACCGAGAGGCGCAGGATATCCAGGGCGTGGTAGGTAGCCCCGAGCGAAAGCATGGCGGGAATGTCGTGGGGGGTATTGACGCCGTTCTCAAAGGCGGCTAGCCCCGTGGTGTTTTCCTTCGTCTTGTTTTCGATATGTAGCGAGGTGCGAAACTCGTACTTGGCCGCCAGGTGCAGGTCTCCCAGGCGATAGTTCACCCCGAGGATAGGCGTCAGCCCCCAACCGCTCTGATCGACGTTGAGGCTCTTGTCCGACGCAGCACCCGCATAGGCGAGGAGGCGCTGAGCCACCACCGCAGGCACACCAGGGCGCTGAGCCATCGCCGTGAGGGTCTGCTGGACGCTGGCCATCTGCCCCCCGATGTTGGCGCTGATATTGCGCAGGTAGCCCTCGTAGTGGTTGTTGACGTAGTTGGTGCGCAGACCCACATAGGCCGAGAGACGATCCGAGAGGCGATAGGCGGCACCGAGCGTTAGGCCAAAGATATACTGACGCCCCTGCATATAGGTGTCGTAGCTGT
>JBGYQR010000082.1:0-2926 GCA_041839075.1 Porphyromonas sp. | reverse complement strand
ATCTTATCCCTCGCCATAGGGCTCATGCTCTTCGGCTCTTGGGCGGCGAAGGCTAGTAGTGAGCGCCAACAGCGCCCCGACCGCCCTCGCATCGTCGTGACGATGGTCGTAGACCAAATGAGCTGGGACTACCTATATCGCTACAACGAGCGCTTCGGCCCAGGTGGTTTCCGTCGCCTCTTGAGCGAAGGCTTCAATTGCCAAAACGTCCGTATCAACTACATTCCCTCCGTTACCGCCATCGGGCATGCCTCGATATATACGGGCTCGGTCCCCAGTATACATGGTATAGCGGGCAACAACTTCTACATCAACGGCAAGCGTACCTACTGCACCGAAGACCTCTCGACTCAGCCCGTAGGCGCGGAGGCGGGTACAGCTGGGCAAATGTCCCCCCGCAACCTGCTCACCACGACTATTGCTGACGAGCTGAAGATTGCGACCAACTTCCGCAGTCGCGTCATAGGCGTCTCCATCAAGGATCGCGGAGCCATCCTCCCCGCTGGCCATAGTGCCGATGCGGCCTATTGGTTCGATGACAAGAGCGGGCGCTTCATCACCAGCACCTATTATATGCAGGAACTTCCTCGCTGGGTACAGCGCTTCAACGATCGTCGCCTGGCTGAGAAATATCTCAAGGCCGACTGGAAGCCTCTGTACCACCTCCGCACCTACAAGGAGAGCATCGAAGACAACAACCCCTTCGAGGTGCCCTGGGGAGAGACGCCAGCTACTCTGCCTCTACCCACCAGCAAGATCATGAAGACCGAGGGGCTGGGCATCATCCGCGCAACGCCTATGGGCAATACCCTAACGCTGGATATGGCTAGAGCGGCTATCGAAGGAGAGCGTCTAGGCGAGCGCCCTGAGGAGACCGACTTCCTGGCCATCAGCCTCTCCTCCACCGACTATGTAGGGCATCGCTATGCCTCGTTTTCTGTCGAGCTGGAGGATACCTACCTCCGTCTCGACAGAGAGCTCTCGGATTTCTTTAGCTACCTGGACAAGCGCTTCGGCAAGGAGGGCTATCTCTTTGTCATCACAGCTGACCATGCCGTGGCGCACAACATAGACTTCCTCGCCTCTCGCAAGCTCCCTGGGCGCAAATGGCGTAGCGACATCGCTCGCGAGATTGCTAACAAGGTGGCGCTCGAGGTAGCAGGCACGGCCGACGTACTCGTAGGCCTATCGACCTATCAGTTGGTGCTCAATGAGGAGGTTATCCAGGAGCGTAGTGTCGATCGCGACAAGCTCATCTCTCGCCTCATACGTGAGCTGGGCAAGCAAGAGGGGGTAGCCTACGTTGTCGAGGCCGACAAGATCAACATATCGGCCGTACCCGACGATATCCGCGGGCGTATGCTCAACGGCTACAACCGTCTGCGTTCGGGACAGATCTTCATCGTCCCTCATCCTGGCTGGACGAGCGGGCGTGGCGACGGCCCTACCCAAGGAGCAGACCACTCGGTGTGGGCACCTTACGATACGCACATCCCCTTGATATTCATGGGCAAGGGCATCAAGCCAGGCTTCCTACACCGCCAGGTGGATATGACGGATATCTCCGCTACGCTGGCCTTCTTGCTCAAGACCCAGCTCCCCAGCGGTGCTATCGGTCGCCCCATCACCGAGGTGCTGGGAGAGGACTAAGCCGCCATCATAATATCCCTAAGCTACGACCACGATAGCAAGCAATGTTTTTTCGTGATATAGTCGGGCAGACGCCAGCTAAGAACGAGCTACGACGCTCTTTCTTAGCTGGCGTTGTGCCTCACGCCAGGCTTATCGTGGGGCAAGATGGCGCTGGGGCACTGGGTCTTGCCTATGCCTATGCTCGGTATATCAACTGCGAGCACCCGACCGAAGAGGATGCTTGTGGCCACTGCCGCTCGTGCCTGCGCTACAACGCATTCGCCGCCCTCGATTTGCACTTCCTCTTCCCCATCGCCAACAACAAAAACTCAAGCAACTACTGCGACGACGAGCTACCCCACTGGCGCAAGTACCTTGCCCTCGGGGCACATGCCCGCTACGACCAGTGGGTGTCTCTCCTTGGCGAAGAGAGCAAGAGCCTCCTGATCTATGCCCGCGAAGAGGAGCCCCTCTCCGAGAGGCTCAGCTATCAAATAGCTGAGGCGCGCTATCGGGTGGTGCTCATCTGGCTGCCCGAGCGGATGCACCAGGTGCTGGGCAACAAACTGCTCAAGCTCACCGAGGAGCCTCCCGAGCGCACCATCATCCTCATGGTCTCGGAGCAGGAGGGCGAGGTGCTCGGCACGCTACGTAGCCGTATGCAAACGCTACACCTGCGCCCCCTCTCGGAGCACGAGATCGTCGAGGCTCTCTCTAGGGAGGCGTCCCCTTCGCCTCAGGCTGATGCACAGCGCTCGGCTCACCTGTCGGGAGGTAACTACCGAACGGCTCTCGACGACTACCTCGGCCTCTCAGAGACGCGCGACGAGACGACGAAGCTCTTCGGGCGGACGCTCAGGGCGACCGTCAATGCCCGCCCTCAGGAGATACGCCTCCTCTCTGAGGAGCTGGCCAAGATGAGCCGTGAGGAGCAGACCAACCTGCTGACCTATATGGGGCGAATGTTTAGAGAGATATACGCCTATGGCTTCGGCATACCGCAGATCAACTATCTGACGACTGCCGAGACGGGGATTGCCAAGTACCTCTCTGGGTGCCTCGATACTCCGATCGCTACGGCCATCGCTAGCGAGATAGACCTCGCCCAGCGCCATATTGTGGGCAATGTCAATGCACGCATGGTCTTCTTTGACCTCATCCTGCGTCTAACCTCCATCCTAGCCCCTAGCTACAAGGCGCACGGCATCCGCTAGACGAGTATAAATAGACGGCCCGAGGGCTCTAACCTAAACCTCCATGGAGGTTTAGGTTAGAGCCCTCGGGCGTTTCAACT
>JBGYQR010000081.1:0-6106 GCA_041839075.1 Porphyromonas sp. | reverse complement strand
CTTGCGCGCTGAGATGCCTAGCTCGGCCGAGATGCTCTCGAAAGTCTCGCCATGGCTGGCCAGTACATAGTATAGACCATAGCTCTTGTAGACGGGGCGTATCTCGGGCGAGGCCTCTGTCTTGGCCTTAGAGGTCTGACGCCCTCGCGAAGAGGACGATCGCTTGGTGCTGGTCGTAGTGCCTGCCATCCAGCTGGGGCGCTCACCTTTGTCGAAGGCGTACAGCTCGTAGTCTTCGATGATCTTGATGAGCTTGTTGGCATACCCCTTGTCGGTGGCGTAGCCCGCTGTCTGTAACCCCTTGGCCCAGCCTCGGTAGTCGTCTGCGGGGAGCGAAAAAAGCCGGCGGTATCGGGCACTCAGTAGAAACTTCGAGTGGTCCTCGTAGCTGTCTTGCCAGCGCTCGTAGCTACGGAAGCATTCGTTGGGGCGGTCGTCCGTGCGGTAGGCACGAGCACCCTGCCAGGTGCTATGGCACTTGATGCCGAAGTGGTTGTTGTGCCCCGAGGCCAGTGTGCTGCTACCACCGCCGGTCTCCAGGAGCCCCTGGGCGAGCTTGATACTCGCAGGTATGTTGTATCGTTGCATCTGGCGCTCGGCCTCGGGGTAGAAGGTGCGTACGTACACCTCAAACCTCTCGAGCCTACGAGCCTGCTGAGCCCATAGTGGTGACAGCAGGTTCGCTAAGCCTAGGGCGATGCAGGCGAGCCATAGTTTCCTATATATAGACTGACTTGTCATTTGATCCTTATCTCTCGATATGTTTAAGTCCCGAGGTACTGGCACTCCGACCAATACCCCCAGGGTCGTCTTCGTTTAGGCTGGGGTACACCAGCTCCAGAAACATACAAAAGTACAATTTATTATTCACGTGCCCTGCTTCTTGCGTGCAATCTGTTTCGGAGGTCTGCCCCCTCCCCCGGTGTGGCCTTGTATCTTTGGGGTGCGTAGGGTGCGACTAGGAGCGCTGATCTCGCTCCTCTTTGTACCCCTCAGGGGCTCTAGGTTAGACCGCTTTTGGGCTCTAAGTTAGATCGCCTTGGGGCTTTAGGTTAGAGCCCTTGAGGGCTTTACCTTAGAGCGTCTCGGGGCTCCAACTTAGAGCTCTTTTGAGGGGTAGTCGTCATTGCTCTCGATAGGGGCAGTAACCTCTAATCCTCGGGCAATCTGCCTGTGCCGAGAGAACCCAAGAGCGCTCGTGGCGCGATCTTACGCAGTCCGCCCCCTCTAACCACTCAGGTCAGAGGGGGCGGATAGATGTATGTGCGTATGGAGCGAGCTCTAGAGAACGAGCGAGGCAAATTGGCGCACCTCCTCGTCGAAGGTAGAGAAGCAGGCGGGGTAACCAGGTCTGAGATACCCCAGTTCGCTAGCCCTGCCGATGGCGGAGGCGACACGCCCCGAGGCCATATCGGCTGCCTCTGCTAGGCTGACGCCGAGATACTGGCGGGCGTTGCGTACGGCCTCGGGCATAGAGATGGCAGCTCCAGCGAGATTGCCATCGGCATTGATATAAAAGCCATCGGGGGTGAGGTCGGCACCAAGGCCATCCCAGCTAATACGTCGCAGGCGTCGCCCCAGCACAGCAGCGTCGGTGAGGAGGATGAGGCGGTCGCCTTTGGCCTTGTAGGCTAGGCGAGCAGCTGCGGGGTGACAGTGCCGGCCATCTAGGATAATGGGCGTATAGACATGCGGAGTCTCTAGGGCTGCTCCTGCGAGCCCTGGGGAGCGATGCGTCAGAGGGCTCATGGCATTATATAGATGTGTAACGATGTTTACCCCTTGCTCGAAGGCGCCCTTGGCCTCTTCGTAGCTGGCCGAGCTATGACCGATAGAGACTTGTATGCCACTCTCGATGAGGCGGTCAATTTGTCCTCTGCTACACACCTCGGGAGCGATGGTTATCATCTTGACGACGCCTTGCCCAGCCTCGATAATGCGCTCGAGGAGTTGGTCCGTAGGCTTTTGGATAAGGCTGGCCTGATGGGCCCCTCTGCGCTCAGGGTTGAGGAATGGACCCTCTAGGTGCAGTCCGATGAGGTGCTTGTCCTCTTGCATGGCCTGCTTGACGGCTTCGATGGCAGAGAAGATAGCCTCGGTCGGAGACGTTATCAAGGTGGCATAATAATAAGGTGTGGCATGCTCCAGGCAGGCTGTGGTCATCTCTCGGAGTACCTCCACGTTGGGGGTGGAGGAGAAATAGTGCTCGTACCCTCCGTTGAGCTGAATATCGATGAAGCCAGGTGATAGGTACTGCCCATGTAGGTCGATGGTCTCGTGAGCCTCCTTGGGGGCGTCAGCACCTACGGCACGTATCCTCCCCCCCTCGACTAGTAGGGTGGAGGCCTCTAGCTCTCTGCCATCGCTTAGGAGGCGAGCGTTATGTATCCAAGTCTTTTTCGTCATAAGTTTATGCCTTGTTGTCGTCTGTTGTCTGTGCTGTCGTCTTGCTTGTTGTGGGCAGTCGCCTTTGCTAGACTATACGTATATATGCTTTGGGGGAGGAGAATAGCCCAAAGCTGAGCCTTGCTCTTTGCCGTCTCCTTGGGGCTCGAGAGGAGCCCCCCCTAGGCCTTACCCGCCACAAAGTTACCATCCCTCGCTCCTCCCACCAAATACAGGCTTCAGACGCCTCCTGTTTCTTATCTCAGTTCTCCTCTAGGCAAGCTAGCTCTGCCTCCTATTGTCAGTCTTACATTCCTCTTCCTGTTTTAGTAGCTTGACTCTATCCCTCTGCTTTGTTGTCTTGAGAGTGGGAGGTGGCTCAGGGGGGTGCTGTATATTTCTACTTGTTTTTTGCTTTTGTTACATTAAGTCTTTATCTTTGTGCCAGCTATGACACCAACTAGGCGGAGTGTATCTCGGGCAATAGGCGCCGCAGAGCGGGCAGGATTTGCTTTTGGTCTTTTGAGACCAAAGGGCGGTTTTTGTGTCTCTCTGAGCGTTTCTAGGCCATTTACCCCCCCCCCCCCCCCCCGGTATTTATATAGTGCATAGGTAGAGTTAGATAGCTTGTCCTCTGAGGGCGAGCTTCGAGCGCAAAGGAATGTAAAGCCAGGCGATGCCCTTCGGGGTGTTGCCTGCCTTTGTTCGTGTCCTGTTGGGAGCTGTGGGGTAGGGATACGTGAAGCCACTCACATCTTTTTAACACAGCAAAATCAATGAACACAATGGAAAAGTGGGGGTATATACCTCCTCTTGCAGCGCTTGTTTATCTGGAGGAGATGCACAGCCTCCTGCTTAACCTTTCGATGAACGTTGTCGAGATCGACGACTTCGAGGAAGAAGAGTTTTAGAGTTTTAGTCCCTAACCCCTCAACGAAACAGAAACCGCAATGGTACGAAACAAATTACTCCATCTCCTGCTCATACCCCTTGGGCTACTATTGGCTCTAGGAGGATGCGCGCAGGACGAACCCTCTGGGCAGAGCCTGCAAGACTCCACAACTCTACGCCTGGACATTGCTCCTGAGCTAGACATCCAGGAGCTTAAGGCTCTCACTATCGATACTCAAGGTGGTATACCCCAGTTCAAGCACGACCCCGCCAAGACGAGCTGGACGACACACTGCTTCTTGCGCAGTGCCGATGGCTCTAAGCAGGCGTATGCTGTCGTGGACTGGGATGTTGTCTCGACGACTGTCGGCGACCTCAAGCTCAAGATGAAGGGTCATACCCTAACGCTCCTCTCTAGCGGGAGTGGCGCTAGCGTACCTACGCCTGTCGTAGGCGAGGAGTGGTTCATCTCGGGTATCACAGGCGGTGGTAAGCTCAACGCAGACCGCGATCAGGTAGATTTCCGTTACGATGCGGCTCTTGATGACGCTTTGGCCGATGACCAGATACGTGTCCCTCTGGCTTTTGGATGGACGAAGTTTACAGTCGCTGGCGACAATCAGACCGCTCCTAGGATCTCGGTGCGCCTCAAGCCTTTGGGAAGTCTCTTTAGGGTGAAGGTTGATAATACGAATGCCATCAACTCGGGCGTTGTCTATGTGGCCGGTCGGGTCAAAGTGTTGTCCAATGCCCTAACGCAAAACGGGGCCTTTAGCTACACCAATCGCTCCGTGCCCGTCGAGGGAGAGCTGCCAGGATTTGATTTTGGCTCGGGCAATCAAACGGCTACCGAGGAGGCGATCACTCGAGCTGTCGAGGTGTCTCTCAATTCCAGCAAGGATGTCTTGCTTTGGGCTTATCCTCGCCCCAGCTCTCACCTCCCTGCCTCTGGGAGCTTCTCTACCAAGATTTATTTGCCTCACTATCATGCCTACGCCTCTGACAAGACGACGATGACAGCGCTCACGCCACGCTCTACGGCTTTTGTCAGTGGCAAGGGGTACCGTACGACCCTCTTTGTCTACCGCCCCAAGATGCCAACGGAGTATATTGTACCCAGACATCTAACCGCTTCGGGAGGAGAGTTTGCTCCAGATGATGCGGTCTCGAGCGCGGGATTCTTCTCGTTTGTTGATGCTCAGAATATCGTTGCTACACGTTGGGGAGGCTACCACCTACCTACGGAGAAAGAGCTCAATGCCGCCCTCTTTGGGTATCTCAAGTACGACACGATGGCAGAGGGGCCTGTACAGATCCCTAATGATGGGGCTGTGACGATCGGGGGGAGCAACTACGTCGCCACGCGCCTTTGGGGAGGCAAGCAGGAGGCCGGAGGTGTAACGACCTACTATACGATGTCCCTCTTCCAAAGTCCTGCATATGCGGATATGAAGTTTGTCGTTGCCTCAAGGTTTGAGATCGAGCCCAACGTAGGTGAAGGAAGCCAGGTTAGGGTCGCATCTTTCTTTGTGCACGGAGGGGTAGACTTGGCCGGAGATATGACGCCAGCTAATTTGTCGGATAGTCGCTACGCTGCCTTGTGGACTGATGCACGCAATAGTTCTCAGCTTGTCTTCCCTCTATCGGGGCTAAAAGTATGGGATAGTGACACGAACGACCATGTGATTGCGGAGAAAGGCGCTAGAGCTGTGTTTTACACCTCTAATCAGACTTTCGGAGACTTCTATACAGGGTTCTATCAAGCCATGGTTAATGCAGCGGATCCGAGTATACGTCTACACGCCAACGTACGTCTCTTGACTGACGAATAGCTCCTTGGGGAGAGTGCTGGTCTAGCCTCCCCCGCCCACTAGTGGAGCGTAGTCCCCCGCCTCAGCTGTAAGCACTCGGTGCCAGTAGCTGGGGTGGGGGATTTGCTATGCCTTGGCGAAGTCCCTCGTTGATCTCTCTGAAAAAAGATGTTGATCTCTTTGCCAAGAGATGTTGATCTTTTTTCGGAGAGATCAACATCTTTTTGGAGAGAGATGTTGATCTCTTTTTTGCCTGCTGTGCCCCACCACCCCCGGAGGTGTTGTTGAGGGGATGGGGCAATGCTCTGACGTGTATGCTCTAGCGTTGCATTGTCTTTCTGCTTCCCCTTGTCGTTGGGGGGGGGGGGCCTTGCTTTCGTCTCTGTGTTTCGTTTTTGGTTTTCGGTTGTCTTGCTGGTAGTGGGGGTGGTTGTAGTTGTTGCTGTGGTGTTTTTTGGAAAAAAAAATGGTTGTTTGTAATTCGCTGGTAGATCGTATAGTTGTGTGCAGGTCTGGGGGAGTGTTGTGGTAATATTTCGCGTATTGATTTGGAAGTAGAGGAAATTTTGCTCTACCTTTGCAAACGCAAACGAGGGAACGGCTGGCGGTTCAGCCATTAGGTCTACGAGCGAGTAGGCGTAGTTTCAGACGAGGCATTATTGCAGATTAGTTGGTTAGCTCCAGCTCTGTGGACATAGAAGTTTTTCTCTTGATGTAGTTCTTGACGGACGCGACTAGAGGTACAGACTTCGGGCGGTCATTGACATGATTGATAAGAAAACGAGTAAACAACAACGTAGAGCAAAAGAAGTATCAAGTATACGACCCTGCTACTGCTTGTCTAGCGATAGGCATTAGTAGTAGCATAAACGGCAAAACAGATAAGGGCAGACGGTGGATGCCTTGGCTCTCGGAGGCGACGAAGGACGTGATAAGCTGCGATAAGCTGCGGGTATTGGCACATACGAATTGATCCGCAGATTTCCGAATGGGGCAACCCAGTATGTAGAAGACATACT
>JBGYQR010000080.1:0-8790 GCA_041839075.1 Porphyromonas sp. | reverse complement strand
TTCATCTGAGTAGCGATAAAGTATTCGAGGGCAGCCCGCTCCTTGCCCTCGGGCATCTGACAAGCGTGCTGTATCATCCCCTCGATGATATGGCCATAGTAGCGGAAGCGAATGTTGTGGTCGGTGTAGGGGATAGAGGTGGGGGCATTCTCGACCTTCTCCTGCGTAATCGTTCCCTCGGGGTAATCGATGTCGAGGCGAAAGCCAGAGATCAGAGCCAGGTGGTCCCAATACACCTGGTCGCTCTCGGGTGTCTCCCTGCGCTCTGGAGCGAGGCCCATCATCGTGCGGACGATGGTGGCTGCGGTGCGGTTGCGTCGCTCCCTATCTTCGATGCCGATAGCATACTCGACCATCTTTTGGATGTGCCGTCCATACTCTGGCATCGTGATGGGGCTAAGCCTACTATTATATTCCATGCTGGTAGGGGAGATAGGGTTATAGACGAGCCTTGATGGCCTTGGTGGCTTCCTCAAAGCCCGGCTTCTCAAGCAGGGCAAACATATTGGCCTTATAGGCCTCTACGCCAGGCTGGTTGAAGGGATTAACCCCCAGCATATAGCCACTAATACCGACCGCCATCTCGAAGAAGTAGAAGAGCTGGCCGATGTAGTACTCATTGAGCTTTGGCAGGGATAGTCGGATGTTGGGAACGCCTCCGTCAATGTGAGCCATACGAGTACCGAGCTCTGCCATCTTATTGACCTGGTCAATGCGCTTGCCAGCTAGATAGTTGAGCCCATCGAGGTCGTCAGCATCGGACTGGATACGAAGCTCTCGGTCGGGGTTTTCGATGGAGATGATTGTCTCGAAGATGCTACGCTCTCCCTCCTGGATCCACTGCCCCATAGAGTGCAGGTCAGCCGTTAGATCGACGGCAGCATTGAAGATGCCCTTACCCTCTTTGCCTTCGCTCTCTCCATAGAGCTGCTTCCACCACTCTCCGATATAGTGGAGCTTGGGGTGATAGTTGGCGAGGATCTCGATCTTATAGCCAGCTTGATAGAGGGCATTGCGTGCTGCCGCGTATAGGGCGGAGATGTTGCAGGCGGTGTGTACCTCCTCATTGACTTGGCTTTTCATACTTACTGCCCCTGCGACCAGCTGCTTGATGTCAATGCCAGCCACAGCTAGGGGCAATAGCCCTACGGGCGTCAATACCGAGAAGCGTCCCCCTACATCATCGGGGATGACAAACGTGTCGTACCCCTCCTTGGTGGCCAGTGTGCGCAGAGCTCCACGAGCCTTGTCGGTAACGGCGACGATGCGCTCACGAGCTACCTGCTTACCAACCTGACGCTCTAGGAGCGCGCGTAGTACGCGGAAGGCGATAGCGGGCTCTGTCGTCGTACCGCTCTTGCTGATGTTGATGATGCCGAAGCGCTTGTCCTCTAGAAACTCGCAGAGCTCCACGAGGTAATCTTCGCCGATATTGTGCCCGGCGAAGATCAGCTGAGGGTACTGATGCTCCGTCTTGTAGGCCTCGAAGCTATTGCTCAGCGCCTCTACAACGCTACGCGTACCGAGGTAGCTACCTCCAATACCTACGCTCACAACGTAGTCGCACTGCTCCTGCAGGCGAGAGGCTACGGCTTGGATCCGCTCGAGATCGTCTTGTCGTATCTCGCTAGGGAGTTGTACCCAGCCCAAGAAATCGCTTCCTAGTCCTGTGCCATGATGTAGGTCGTGGATATATTGTTGGCTCTGAGACAGCCAGGAGTTGATGGTCTCCTCAGAGACAAACGCCTTGATGCCAGAGAGGTCGAGCTTGATTGGTTCCATATATAATTATCTTAATCTTAGTTTGTTACTTAATAAGGGGGGGGTTATCTAAACTTACGGCTGAGCTTGTCTATGGCCTCCTTGGGGCTATCGCCCAGATGAATGATACGATACACAGCCTCGGCAATGGGCATATCGACTCCGTAGCGACGATTGACTTCGTAGACGCATTTGCTCCCGTAGAAGCCCTCAGCGATCATCTTCATCTCTGCTTGGGCACTCTTGACGCTATGCCCTAGGCCTATCATCTTGCCAAAAGTGCGGTTGCGACTATAATCCGAATAGGCCGTTACGAGCAGGTCTCCTAGGTAGACGCTCTCCGTTACGTTACGCCTAACGAGGTGTACACTGCTTACGAAGCTACTCATCTCGGCGATGGCGTTGGAGATTAGCACGCTCTGGAAGTTGTCGCCGTTGTTGAGCCCATGGCATATCCCTGCGGCTATGGCATATATATTCTTGAGCACAGCCGCATACTCGATGCCGATGACATCCTGGCTTACGGCACAATGGACGTAGTCGTTGGTGAGTACTCGGCTCATCGCCTCGGCCTTGCTCCTATCGAAGCAACCCACCGTAATGTACGAGCGTCTATCGCGGGCAACCTCCTCGGCATGGCAAGGCCCTGCCACCACCCCGATCTGCAATTGGGGCAATTCCTTGACCCGATGCAGGTAGTCGCTGATGAGCATATTCTCATCGGGTACCATCCCCTTGATGGCATTGATAACCGTCTTGGAGCGTAGCACAGAGTTGCGCATACGCTTGAGGTATCCCTTGGCATAGGGGGAGGGGACTGCCAGGATAATCGTGTCGCAAGAGCGCAAGAAGTCGTTTACGTCGCTCTCCTCGTAGAAGTCTATCCGGCCGACGTCAAAAGCGACATCTTGCAGGTACCCGGGGTTGTGTCCTAGGCGCCTAAACTCCTTGATGTGCATCTCTGAGCGCATACACCAGCTGATACGCCCTTGAGTAGAGAGTACAATCTTGGCTAGAGCCGTTGCCCAGCTGCCACCACCTATGATGCCTATTTTCCCTACGGAGTTCATCCGCCTATTGTCTTACCCGCTAGCTGAGCCAGGCCGTTACGTCCTCTAGACGTAGGGCGGGGAGCTCCTCCAGCTTATATTTTTTCTTGATGTCGATGAGCGTTTGTAGCATACGCCCTGGCTTCTCTTCGCTACGCATGGCCTCTACGGTTAGGTAGCCAGCCTTGTGCAAGACGGGCACCCACGCCTCGGGTACGCCATAGGGAGCGAAGGCCTCGGCCTTGTCGCGGGGCGTAGCCTTCTCGGGACGCATCTGTGGGAAAAATAGCACCTCCTGGATGCTCTCTTGCCCCGTCAGGTACATCACCAGGCGGTCCATCCCGATACCCATACCGCTGGTAGGAGGCATACCGTACTCTAGGGCTCGGAGGAAGTCATGGTCTATAAACATGGCCTCGTCGTCGCCCTTCTCTGATAGGCGTAGTTGCTCCTCGAAGCGTGCCCTCTGGTCGATGGGGTCGTTGAGCTCACTATAAGCATTGGCAATCTCCTTGCCATTGATCATCAGCTCAAAGCGCTCTGTCAGTCTAGGATTGTCGCGGTGCTCCTTGGTCAGAGGCGACATCTCCTTGGGGTAGTCTGTGATGAAGGTAGGCTGTATGTAGTTCCCCTCACACTTGGCCCCAAATATCTCATCGATGAGCTTGCCCACACCCATCGTCTCGTCGGTCTCGATACCGAGAGCCCGGCAGGTTGCCCGAAGCTCCTCCTCGCCCATCTGGCTAATATCGATGCCCGTATGCTCCTTGATGGCGTCAAACATGCTGATGCGCTTGTAGGGCGCCTTGAAGTCGATCTCCTTACCCCCCACCACAACTCGTGTCGTGCCATGCACCTCTAGGCAGATGTACTCGAGTAGCTCCTCGCAAAAGCGCATCATCCAGTTGTAGTCCTTGTAGGCTACATAGATCTCCATGGCTGTAAACTCGGGGTTGTGAGTGCGGTCCATCCCCTCGTTGCGGAAGTTGCGACTAAACTCGTACACCCCATCAAACCCACCGACGATAAGCCTCTTGAGGTAGAGCTCGTTGGCAATACGTAGGTATAGGGGAATGTCTAGAGCGTTGTGGTGCGTGATGAAGGGGCGCGCGGCAGCTCCGCCAGGTATCGATTGCAGCACGGGGGTATCCACCTCGAGGTAGCCACGCTCGTTGAAGAACGTACGCATGGCATTGAAGATCTTGGTACGCTTGATGAAGATATCACGTACCTCGCTATTGACGGCGAGGTCTACATAGCGCATTCGATAGCGTAGCTCAGGGTCTGTGAAAGCATCAAACACCTGCCCATCCTTTTCCTTGACAATGGGTAGGGGTCTTAGGCTCTTGGCCAGGAAGGTGATCTTGGTGGCCAGGACGCTGATCTCACCCATCTGTGTGCGGAAAACCTGTCCCTCGACCCCGATAAAGTCACCAAAGTCAAGGAGCTTCTTGATTAGCGTATTGTAGAGGGTCTTGTCCTCGGTGGGGCAGAGCTCATCTCGGCTAATGTATATCTGTATGCGCCCAGTGGTGTCCTGGAGCTCAAGAAATGAGGCTTTGCCCATAATACGCTTGCCCATCACACGGCCAGCCATACGTACCTCCCGCCTGGGAGCATCATCGACAAACGAAGCCAAGACTTCGTCGCTGTAAGCCGTTACCTCATATTCCTCGGCAGGGTAGGGGTTGATGCCGATATTCTTTAGCTCTTGTAGGCTTTGTCGCCTAATAATCTCCTGTTCGCTTAACTCTAATACGTTCATATACTACATCTGCATACATCCGCGTCTCGGCATAGAGGCAATCTGATGTTGTCGCCATACCAAGACATGGAGCAAGTCTTTGTGTCCTATTCTCCTAGGCTACCCCATATCCCGCTCAGTCGTAGAGCCAGGATGGCGTAGCCCTACAAAGATAGACAATATAATACACTCTTTCTAGAGACCTAGAGACAGATTGGGATAGGAGAGCAAGACGGCTAGAACTAGTGCCGTACGCCCGCCCTACTTGATGGCGAAAAAAGCGGCTGATAACTAGCGCATTAGAGAAGCGCATAGGAGAGGGCGAGCACTATGCCCTACACCCCTCAAGGGCTCTAGGTTAGAGCCCTTGAGGGCTTTACCTTAGAGCGCTCTCGGGCTCTAACTTAGAGCCCTTAGGCGGTTTACCTTAGAGCCCCTAGAGGCCTAGAGGAGGGGAGGGGATAGATGCAAGAGAGCCCATTGCTCTAAAACTAGGCAATGGGCTCTCTTGCGACTAGGGGATCAAGGGAGAGAGGGAGGCCTACTCCTCTCCATCCTCCAGCAGATGCTGGCTATAGCTGACTAGATGGCGTAGGTTGTTGAGTACCTCGTTGGTCTCCTGCAAGAGGTTGAGGTAGACAAGAGAGATGCGGAAGTCCTCTCGGTTGCCCTTGTGGGTACGCTTCATTTGCGTCTTGCGCATCTCCTTGACCTGGTCTCTGAGCTCCTTGCCCATCGCCTTGGCCTTCTTGACGTCCTCCATGCGTTCGCTAGAGATGAGCGACTGAGCCTGGGCAATGTAGGCTAGCACTTGATCTCGGATGGGGAGGAACTCATCCTTGTAGGCCGAGGGCATAGGATTGAAGTTGTTATTGACGTGCTCGTAGCACATATCAGAGGAGCGCTCTAGGGCATAGACCATTTGCAAACAAGCATTTGCTCCGAGGTGGAACCACATGTTTTTCTCCAGCATCGTCTCGCTCGTCAGACGGCGCAGACCGATGGTCTCCTTGCGGCGGTTGGTCTTGAAGCTACGCTTTTGCTCTTCGGTCTTGTAGCGCATCTTCTTCAGGAGCTTGAGGTCCTCGTTGAGGATACCATCGGTGAGGCTACGATAGGATAGGGCCACATTGTCCAGGTGCGTTACCTGGTTGGTTCTTACGTGCTGAGAGACAAGAGCCCAAGTCTCTTCGTCGCTCTTGCTGTTGAGGATCTGTACGAATAGTTCGTCGTCGGCGTCGCTCTTCTTCTTGCTAAAGAACTTGTCAGAGAAGACGAGGAAGCAAGCTAGAGCCATTAGGATGATCATGCTCACGAAACCACCATAGAACATTATAACGGCAATGACAACAGCGATGATGAAAGCTGCCCCAGCCGTTACAAACCATCCACCGATAACGCCCATTACACCCGTCAGGCGTCCTACGGCACTCTCTCTACCCCAAGCGCGGTCAGCAAGAGAAGAACCCATGGCCACCATGAAGGTTACATAGGTCGTCGAGAGTGGGAGCTTCATCGAGGTCCCGAGAGCAATCAGTAGACCCGCTAGCACGAGATTGACAGCCGCACGCACGAGGTCAAAGGCAGCTCCATCCTCTAGGATCAGATCCTTGCGGTTGAAGCGGCTATCTACCCAGCGAATAACAGGCGCGGGCACGATCTGCCCTACAAAGTGGGAGATGTTGGAGGTGGTACGCACCAGACCGCGAGAGATCTTGGAGGTACCAAAGCTCTCTTCGCCCTCGTCCTGGCGGGAGAGATTGACCGAAGTCTCGATCACGTTGCGTGCACTCTTGGAGAAAACGAGAGCCAGCACCATCACAAGGCCAGCGCCTAGTAGATAGACAAGGGGCGTTTGGCTAGGGCCATTGTTGATGCTCATCATATAGCCCATATAGTCTCCAGCGCCATTGGCCATGTAGTCCTGGTAAGCCGATAGACCCGAGAGGGGGATACCGATGAAGTTTACCAGGTCATTACCAGCAAAGGCCATAGAGAGGGCTAGGGTACCTACTAGGATGATGATCTTGAAGATATTGACCTTGAAGGCATTGAGCACCTGCATCAATATGGAGAAGAAGACAAAGAGCCCGCCGAGTATAGGCCAGGTGTTGTTTGATATCCAAGCCTTCGTCTCTGCGGTCATAAAGGCGGCGTCTTTGAGCCCCTTCATGAGCATGAAGTAGATGATCGAGGTGATGGCAATACCCCCAAAGAGACCAGCGAAATACTTGAGATTGCGCTTGTAGTTGAAGGTAAAGACGATACGCGTCAGCCACTGCACCACACACCCGAAAAAGAAGGCTATTGCTACCGACATGAATATAGCAATGATCACCTCTAGAGACTTGCTCGTATTGATGAGCTCCATCATCTCTAGAGAGCCCGTCGTATCGTGAGAGATCTTCAGGAGGGTCATCGCTACGGCTGCACCTAGGAGGTTAAACACCATAGATACCGTTGTCGATGTTGGTAGCCCCAGGGAGTTAAAGATGTTGAGCAGGACAACGTCCGTAATCATCGCCGTCAGACAGATGATCATCACCTCATAAAAGGAGAAGAACGAGGGGTTGTAGATCCCATTGCGGGCGATGTCCATCATCCCGTTACTCAAGGATGCTCCGAGAAAAACTCCGATGGCAGCAATGATCAACACGACCTTAAAAGGGGCTGCCTTAGCCCCGATGGCCGAGTTGAGGAAATTGACTGCATCATTACTCACCCCGACGACTAGGTCAAGGATGGCAAGTATCCCTAAGAAGATCAGGATACACAGAAATACTAAATCCATTGTTAATCAAGAAAATAATTAATCATCCTATTTGTTGTATTCGTATTCAAGTCAAGAGGTCTGCTCCCTCTTGCGCTACTGCCCCTGCTGAGATTAGGGAGAGAAACTCCTCCTCAGAGAGGATCGTAACCCCCAGCTCCATCGCCTTGGCCTGTTTGCTGGGGCCCATCTTGTCACCTGCCAGGATATAGTTTGTCTTGGCCGAGATAGAGGATAGCATCCTGCCCCCAAGGCGTTCGACCAGAGCCTTATATTCCTCTCTGCTGTGGTGCACAAAGGTCCCACTGATGACGAAGCTCTTCCCCGATATGGGGCTATCCTTGACTTGCATAGTCCCCTCATCTTCGGCGTTTTCTAGACGTACGCCGAGAGCCTTCAATTCTTTGATGAGCTCTTGATGCTTGGGCTGAGCAAACCAATCTACGACACTGCTAGCAATGGCACTGCCTATATCTGGCACCGAACATAGGCTCGCCTCTGATTGCAAAGATAGCTCATCGACACTCACAAAGTGGCGTGCGAGCACCTTGGCAACAGTCTCGCCAACATAGCGAATACCCAGTCCGAAAAGGATGGAGGCAAAGCGCGCCTCTTGTCTAGAGGTCTCGATGCTCTCTATCAACTTGTCAGCGCTACGGCGCTGGAAGTTGGGGAGCCCGATCAACTGATCCGCTGTCAGCTTGTATAGGTCAGCAACCGAGTCTAGTAGGTGGTGCTCACTGAGGAGGGCGATCGTCTCTGGGCCTATGCGAATATCAGCGGCCTTGCGGGAGCAGTAGTGCTCGATCTTGGCGAGCTTCTGTGGCTCGCAGCCATCGGTGTTGGGGCAGAAATAGGCAGCCTCGCCCTCCTCTCGTTGGAGTGGCGTAGCACACTTGGGGCATAGGGTAGGGAAGAGGACGGGCGTAGCCATCGGATGTCTAAGCTCTGTATTGACCCCCACTACCTTGGGAATGATCTCTCCCCCCTTCTCAACAAAGACCATATCCCCGATGTGCAGGTCAAGGCTCTGTATCACATCTGCATTATGCAGAGACGCCCTGCGCACCATGGTACCAGACACTTGTACGGGAGCTAGATTGGCCACAGGGGTAATAGCCCCTGTACGCCCCACTTGATAATCGACGCTCTCGAGCGTCGTCTCTACCCGCTCCGTGGCAAACTTGTAGGCGATGGCCCAGCGAGGGCTCTTGGCCGTATAGCCTAGTAGCTCTTGTTGAGCAATAGAGTCTACCTTGATGACGGCTCCATCCGTAGCCACAGGTAGAGGGCTGCGCGCGCTACTCCAGTGATCAAGAAAAGCAAAGACCTCATCTAGTGAATGGCATAGCCTGGTCTCCTGGCTAATCTTGATCCCCCAGCTTTGACAAAGACGAAGACGCTCTAGATGGCTGTCGGGAAGCTCTGGATGGCCAGGGACGTAATAGAAATAGGCGTCGAGCTTG
>JBGYQR010000079.1:0-4279 GCA_041839075.1 Porphyromonas sp. | reverse complement strand
ATGAACTTGTCTACCGTCTCCTTCATCTGAGCTTCAGACAAAACGGGAGTAAGAATGAAAACGGTTTCGTAGTTGTTCATAATTCTCTTGTTAAAAAACTCTATGTTACTTTTGGAATAACCGCACAAAGGTACGTCAATTTCATTTAATGGACAAACGCCCTCTTGACGGCCCCGCCATTCCCCTCTGAGAGAGTCCGGCAAGCGACCACGAATAAGCCCGGCAACAGACTCTATATGAGGCCTATTGCCGGGCTTGGGTTGGTGCCACAGGGCGCGCCCTAGGGACTAGAGGCGACGCTGTGGGGCTGGCACGACGAGCTTGTAGCCCTTGCCGTGTACGTTCTTGATCTCTACCTCGGGGTCGAGGCTGAGCATACGACGGAGCTTGGTGACATACACATCCATACTGCGCTGGGTGAAAGCATGCTCAGAGTCAGGCTGAGTAGGCTCATTGACACCCCAGATCACGCTCAGGGCATGCTGGCGCTCTAGCGTGGTGTTGGAGAACTGGCACAGCAGGGTTAGGAGCTCCGTCTCCTTGGTCGTCATGCGCTGCACGTTGTCCTCGCCGTAGGTAAGGGTCTGAGCAGCCGTGTTGAAAACCAGCTTGCCAATGTGGTACACCTCCTGCACCTTGGTGATGTCTCGCCCGAGCTTGCCCGTACGTCTTAGGATAGCCTCGATACGTAGGAGCACCTCCTCCATGCTAAAGGGCTTGGTGATGTAGTCGTCAGCACCTGCGTGGAAGCCCTCTAGTACATTATCTCTCATGCCCATAGCGGTGAGGAATATAATGGGTACAGCCTGGTTGATCTTGCGTATGTCCTTGGCCAGTGAGAGCCCGTCCTTGGTGGGCATCATCACGTCCAATAGGCACAAGTCGTACGAGGTACGCAAGAAGCACTCCCAGCCCGCCTGCCCGTCGGTAGCACGGTCTACAATATACCCTTGGTTTTCCAGGAGTTCGACAACGATGTTGCCGAGGTTTTCCTCGTCTTCACAGAGGAGGATACGAATATCATTCTTGTTCATGTCGCTTGTATATAATCTATTCTATCTCTTTTTAGGTTGCTGCCGGGGGCATGCTCAATCGGTCAATGAAGATAGGCATTTTATTCCACTTCTCCTGACCCGATATAGGGGAGGCGTATATTCATGGCTGTGCCTCCACCCTCTCTGCGCTCAGCAGTGATGCGCCCGCCAAAATGTTTGATGACGGCGTACACATAGGCCAGCCCAATGCCAAAGCCCTTGACATCATGGCGGTAACCACGCGGTACGCGGTAGTATCGGTCGAAGATATGCCGGAGGCTCTCCTGTGGGATGCCTATGCCGTTGTCTTCGATGCGGATGACCACCTGGTCGGCCTCGTTGAAGGTGTAGATACCTATGACGGAGGGCCTTGAGGGGTCGTTGTACTTGACTGCATTCTCCAATAGGTTGTGGAGGATATTGGTCATGTGGGTAGCATTGGCTCGTATCCAGGTCTCCTCGGCATCCAGCCCGATGTGCAGGGTGCCACCTCTCGACTCTATCTGCACCGAGAAGACCTCCGCCACATCGAGCAGTAGCTCATGTACCTCGAGCTCCTTGAGCGGGAGCTCCTGCCGGCGCTCCTCAAAGAGTGCCACCTGCAAGACCTTGTCGATGAGCTTGCTCAGCCGGCTGGTCTCCTGGTCTATAATGCTGAGCATACGCTTGCGCTTGCTGGGATCCGTGCTCTCTATCTCACCTCGTAGCATCTCGGAGGCTAGGGAGATGGAGCTAACGGGCGTCTTGAGCTCGTGCGTCATGTTGTTGATGAAGTCGCTCTTGTGGCGCTGGAAGGCCTCTTGCCTGAGCAGTATCATCACAGCGATGATGCTCAGCGCCATGACGATGATCGTCGAGATAGCCCCGGGTAGCAGGGGCTCTATCTGGGTGAGGTAGGCGTCGTCTAGGTCGAGGGTTAGGAGTAGGTAGGGCGTCTTTCGGTCGGGATGTTCGATCCGAGAGAAGAGCTTATACACCAGCTTGTTGGCCTCTGGGTACTCCTTGCGTAGCATGCCAGGGCGGTTGTAGGTATGGAGCATACGTCCCGAGGCATCATAGAGGGCTATGCTGTACGGGTGGTGCACCCCCTTTTGCTCGAGGCGGTAGCGCATCTGATCTTGCAGGAAGCGAGGGTTGATGAGCTGTGGCATCCCATCGTACTCGTAGGCTCGGTAGAGGTTCTTCAGGACGTACTGATCTAGCTGAGCGCGGTGTACGAAGAAGGCCTTGAGCATCTCGTCGCTCAGCGCCGTCGTGTCGATGGCCACAGCGTGGTCAATGCGCGCCACCTCTTCGGCGGCCGCTCCTGTCTGTGAGAGGGGGATGGTGTCGATGATCGAGCGGGTGTGCTCCTGGGAGAGGTCATTGACCTCCCGAAGGCGCGTCATCAGCGGGCTGTTGTCGCCCTCGGAGGACCTCATCTGCTGCTGAATGTAGCGCACGAGCTCGCGCATCTCTACGGCGTTGCCAACCTCTACGAGGGCACTGCGTGCCAGGAGTCTCGTCTGCTCTCGACGCAACTCGGCAATCCTACTATAATAGATGTATTGCACCCCGATGAGGATCGCCAGTATGACGATGAGCGTGGTGCCAAGCACCCACCAGGCTCGTTTCTTCATTCTTTTGTTACAGGATTGTGTATCCTAATGTTCCGTAATGTAAATATTTGCTCAAATGTGCGGCAACAATCGCACAAATTTAGGCAAAGAATACGACCTGGGCAACACACCAACGCCTACGCGCTCTGGCTCTTGGCTGCTGCATAGCGCGCCTCTATATACCTCAAGGCGTACGCCTAGGACGAGTCCTCCTCGGGGGAGGGGCTCATCGCTAGGGGTACGCCTTGGGGAGCTGGCCACAGCGTCTCACTCGGAGAGCGCACCAGGCCAAGCCCTAGGAGCTGGGGGAGTTACTTCTTCTTGCCCTGGTTGGCCACAGCGTCCATCAGCTTCTTGATCTCCTCAGGGTCGCCGAGGAAGTAGTCCTTGACAAGGTTAAGCTCATCATCAAACTCGAAGACATAGGGTACAGCCGTAGGCAGGTTGAGGGAGATGATACCCTCGTCGCTGATGCCCTTGAGGACCTTGATAATCCCTCTGAGGCTATTGCCGTGAGCGGCCACGAGTACATCGTCGTGCTCCATCAGCGAGGGGAAGATGTTGTTTTCCCAATAGGGCAGGGTGCGGTCTACGCAGTGGCAGAGCGCCTCGGTAAGTGGCAGATAGCCAGGCACTACACCAGCATAGCGTGGGTCTGCAAAGGGGCTACGCTCATCGCCACGCTCTAGAGCCGTGGGAGGTACATCGTAGCTACGACGCCATACGAGTACTTGCTCGTCGCCATACTTCTCGGCTGTCTCGGCCTTGTTGAGCCCTTGTAGCATGCCGTAGTGCTTCTCGTTGAGGCGCCAGCTCTTCTCTACGGGGATCCAATCCAGGTCCATAATGTCGAGGATTTGGTTCATCGTCTTGATGGCGCGCTTGAGGTAAGACGAATAGGCCTTAGTGAAGCGGAAGCCGTGCTCCTTGAGCAGAGCGCCAGCCTTCTTGGCCTCTTCGAT
Source organism: Porphyromonas sp. (assembly GCA_041839075.1). Taxonomy (GTDB): domain Bacteria; phylum Bacteroidota; class Bacteroidia; order Bacteroidales; family Porphyromonadaceae; genus Porphyromonas. Next base: position 685 of record JBGYQR010000079.1, on the reverse strand, counting down.
ACCCTGCTCGGAGAGGTCTACGTTGGTCCAGCCAGTGAAACGGTTCTCTTTGTTCCAGACGCTTTCGCCGTGGCGGATGAGGACAATTCTTTTCATAATCTAATGCTGTTTGCTGTTCTTTGGAATACTCCACAAAGATACTTCATTTCTTTAAGTAATACAGAGCCCCACTCCCGCCCCTCTCTAAGCCTCCCCGCCCCTCCGCCCTACCTCCCTATTTATATATTATGGTATATCCCCGCGGCGAGGAAATTTTGCGTCTTAATTTGGTTTATATTGCAAGCTTGTTTACCTTTGCCTTCAAATGGGAGCTAGATCTAGGGTACCCTCCCCTCGAGCTCCCACCCGAGTGGTGATAGCAATACAAACACTAGAGTAATAACTTCCTAACAAGCAACGACTATGATGACCGACCGCGAACTCTCACCTGCCGAAAGCCTACGCCTCATCGAGGCGATGATACAGCGCAGCAGCCAGCGTCTCAGACGCGCCTCTTGGCTCCCCTTCCTTGTGTGGGGCTACACCTCCGTGGGCATAAGCCTACTTATATACTTCCTCGTCCCTCTGCTTGGGTACAAGGCCAATTTCTTTTGGCTCGGCATACCCATCATCGGCGCACTAGGTATGCAGCTAGGGGGCGAGTCGATATTCAAAAGCCCCGATCCCGAGGGGCGTACCCCGATAT
>JBGYQR010000078.1:0-3891 GCA_041839075.1 Porphyromonas sp. | reverse complement strand
TATCCAGGGGGATTACTATTTGTGATGCCCTCTAGCTCTGCCTATACAGCCTAGGTACTCGAGGGGAGATTCCCGTCAGTATTTCATAGGAGATGGTATCGGCTGCTAGAGCTAGTCTCTGCAATGAGACTTCCTCATGGCCAAAGACAATAACCTTGTCTCCCACTTGCGCCTCAGGAGCGTCCGTAATATCTATCATACAGATGTCCATACATATACGCCCGACGATGGGACATAGTTTACCTCTGAGGAGCATACTCCAGCGCCCATTGCCGAGCCTGCGAGGCAATCCGTCGGCATAACCAATAGGCAAGATAGCTATACGCCTAGCCTCGGCTCGCACATCCGTTTGCCCATAGCCAATACCGCAGTGTGGCGCCACACTTTTGATCTGCAAAATGGTCGTCGAGAGATTAGCTACTGGCTCTATGCTTAAGCTCCCCGTTGGGCTATCTCCATAGAGACCGATACCTAGGCGCACACCATTTAGGGCTAGCGACGAGGCAAAGCGCTCCACGCCAGCCGTATTGAGCAGGTGCATCTCTAGTGGTTGGGAGAGCTTACTCTGGGGTAGGCGACGATTGATCTCAGCTCTTAGCTCTGTCTCAAATAGCTTGAGGCGCTCAGCCTGAGTGTAGGAGAACTCGTCCATGCCAGGCACATCGGCAACGGCTAGATGACTAAAGACGTTCATCTCCACTGCCTCTCCCCCGAGCATAGCGTACAATTCGGCTAACCTTGGTATATCCTCCAGGCTCAGCCCTAGGCGGTGCATCCCCGTCTCCACCTTGAGGTGCAAGACTGGATAATACCCGAGCTTACGTCCCAGTCGTAGTACCCGCTCCATCAACTCGAGGCTATACACCTCCATATCTAAGCGATAGCGCAGGAGTGTCTCTAGGCTACTGATCTCGGGGTTCATCACTATGATCGGAGTACGAATGCCTCGCTCGCGAAGCATTTTGCCCTCATCGACGAGAGCTACTGCCAGGCGCGTAACCTGCGCCTCCTCGAGGGAGCGAGCTACTTCGTAAGCGCCCAGGCCATACGCATCGGCCTTGATCATGCACGTGATCGAATGGCCGATGGGCAAGAGGGAGCGATAATAAGCTAGATTGCTACGCAGAGCCTGGAGGTTTACCTCGAGCTGTGTCTGATGCTCGCGCCGAGAGAGTGCACTGACGATACGCTCGAAACCAAAGCGCCGAGCCCCCTTGATGAGTAGATAGTCGTACTGCGATATAGCCTCCTCGGCCTCGGGAGCACTGAGAAAATCCTCCACAGAGTCAAAGCAAGACACCGAGAGCATTGGGGCTAAGTCAGCCAGCTGAGCAATACCCGACCCGATGGCATATACTCGATGTACGTCGTACCTCTCGAGCATCCCAGGTAGCATCTGATAGGCCTCCGTAGCACCACCAAACGGATCTATATCCGAGAGCACGAGCGCCATACGCCCCTTGTATTGTCCCAGGCGAGCCCTACGATACATGAAGTCTAGAGCTATGGCCAAGGCATCGACATCACACGAATAGCTATCGTTGATAATAGTGGCCTTGCGCAGGCTATCCTGTAGCTCCAGGCGCATGGCCATTGGAGCCAGCGACGAGATACCCTGCAAAGCCCTATGCCAACAATGAGGCGCGAGGCTCGCGATAGCAGTTAGAGAGAGCAGGAGGTTGTTGAGGCTAGCCTCATCCGAAAAAGGTGCATCGACCTCGTACACCTGTCCCTGGTAGTTTAACCAAAGGTGCACGCCCTCCTCTTCATAGCGGTAGTCAGCGTGCACTAGCCCTCTCTCCCCTACGCCCTCGCCCAGCGTATAGCCCACGACAAGGGAGCTTAGCCCAAGGGTTTCAATCTCTTGTAGCAGCTGCCTATCCATCAGTGAGGTGATTATGCGCCTTGTACGTCCGGCTTGTGCTAGTTTGAGTTTCTCTCGGATGAGCTCCGAGGGGGACGAGAAGTTGTGGCTATGAGCCTGGCCTATATGCGTGATGACAACGTAGTCTGGGGCTATGATCTGAGCTAATCGCTCCATCTCCCCTGGCTGAGATATGCCCGCCTCGAAGAGTGCCAGATCTGTCTCAGAGGTCAGCTGAAGCACCGAGAGGGGCACCCCCAGCTGAGAGTTGTAGCTACCAGGCGAGCGTGTGATATGCTGGTAGCATCCCGAGAGAAGCTGGTAGAGCATCTCCTTGACAATAGTCTTGCCATTGCTCCCCGTTATACCCACTATCGGCAAGGAGCCCATGAGCTCCACCTCGATGCGCTCACGATGCAGGATGGCTAGCTGTTGCAGAGCCACTAGGGTGTCCGATACCTGTATGAGCGTAGCATCACTCCAAGCCTCCACCATAGGCTCTAGCTCGTCCATGACGACGAAGACACGTACCCCGCGACTATACAGCTCGGGGATATAGCGATGTCCATCTCCCGAAGAGGTCTTGAGGGCAAAAAAGGCCGTCCCCTCAGAGCTCGTCCAAGATCGACTATCTGTAAGTACCTGGCGAACTGGATAGAGCCTCGGCTGATGACTACAAAGGGTATCTAGCTGACTGGCTAGCTCTCGACTAGTAAGGTGTAGCTTCATAGGGCAAATAGTTGAGTGCTCCCCGCAGAGAACCAATCGAGCCGAAGCTCTGGATGGCGAGACAAAAGGGAGGCTATCAGTAGGGCGAGCTGCTCTCTGCGGAGCTCTGCCTCGGGATGATCGGGATGCAAGGGGCGATGTGTCCACTGAGCTCTAAGGCGTAGTACCTCTCGCCCCAGAGAGAGCCCCTCGGGGGAGGAGATCCATTCGGCAAAGCGCTCTCGGATGAGCTTAATGGCCAGCGGAGAGGGATGGCAGAGATCATCGGCATAGAAGCGATAGTCCCGAAGCTCGTCAAGCAATATCTCATAGGCTGGATAGTAGAGGTAGCGCTCACCAAGACGGCGGCGTAGAGCCTCGTCCATCAGTAGCAATGTCGCCTTGCTCAGGGCATTGCCATGGGCTGTATCACGAAGGTGGCGAATGGGACTTATCGTCGTGATGATCATCAGCTCGGGGTGCTGCTCAAGTAAACTAGAGAGCACTGGCAGTACGCGAGATACCAGCTCTTCGACCTCTACGAGCCGGCGCTCGAAGCATCTCTCTGGGCGCTTATGACAATTGGCTACCACCGCACCACTAGCTCGATCGGTGTAGACAAAGGCACTCCCCCAGGTAAGCAATAGGTAGCGCACCCCAGGGAGCAAACTACTCGCCTCCTGATAATCCCTATTGATGCGCTCTAGGGTCGTCTCGACAGAGGCCGACGAATAGCTCCCGTGGTGCATGCTACTATGATATAGTCCGTCGTACTCCAATAGTTCGCTAGCGGAGAATGCTCTCCCCTCCACAAGGCGCTCCAATGCTTGGGCGATGGAGAGGGGGTTGTACAGGGCGCCAAAAGGATTAACCAAAGCATAGTGCCCTTGGTCTGCTAGATACTGGCCTATATGCTCGCTAAAGCACGACCCAAGAGAGAGTATTGGCTCTCCATAAATGAGCTGCCTGCTAGCGAGTGGCGGTTGCTGCACCGCTGTATATAATGTCGATTGCATCGATATGGTCTGTCCATTTGTCCATCACACGATTGCCCAGCAAGCAGTTCTTGCAGGCAACCCACTACACAAAGTTACGACAAACTATGCTCCCCTACTCTAGCCTCTCAGCCCTAGAGGCTCGCGCCTTTGCAGAGGCATCTCGAGGGAGGTCTTGAGGGGCTCGATGGCACAAGTACTTCTCTCTAAAAAAAAAGACCTAGGTTTTTACGCCAAAAGACCTAGGTTTTTCTCGAAAAAAACCTAGGTCTTTTTTCAGAGAGAAGTGGTATGATTTTTTAGGGGTAGTACGCTCCCTCCGCG
>JBGYQR010000077.1:0-9451 GCA_041839075.1 Porphyromonas sp. | reverse complement strand
GATGTTGTCGAGATACACAGGCGAGGCGCCGAGTGTAGCCGATACAGAGATCGAACCATTGAGCGCAATATAACCAGCAAAGGGTGCGCCGTGTGTGGCGGCTATGTACATCGTCCCTGAGGCCCCGTCGGAGAAGCCTCCTAGGAAGACCTTGTTGTCGTCGATGGGATAAGTGCGCTTGACCTCCTCCATCTCTCCCATGATCATCCCTAGCCCCACGGTGTCGAACCAACCAGCTCCCTTTTGTCCGAAGACATAGAGGACATAGTAGCCTCCCTCGTCTGCAAGTTTGTTCATCACCGAGCGCTTGGCTGACCGCTCAGCATTAGGTAGGTTGGGGTTAGAGATAGCACCATGCAGGTAGACGATGAGCGGGCGCCTCTCGCTCTCATTGAGCCCCTTGCCCGTATAGACGATATAGGGGCGCTCTACGCCATCACTGGCGGAGTATTTGTAGTGGCTAAACTTACCCTCCTGAGCCCACGAGGGCAGTGATACGGCTAGGGTGCAGGAGAGCACGAGTAGCCTGATGAACCATTCTTTCATATTCGCTTACAATAGTTTAGTTACAAAGACCAATAGTAGTCATCGACCATTTTGTATATCCGATCGTGGTCTCGACGCACCTGCTTGCCTCGCTCGACGAGCTTGGTGTACTCGCCATCGGAGAGGGTGTTTTTCTTCGCGAAGACCTCTGCGTCTATATCTCCGATGACGCCTGGTAGGTTGTCCTCGAGATCGCTCAGTAGCTCTTTGAGTATGGGCTTCTGCTCCTGGGCTGATTTGCCCGATGTCTTGACGGCCTCAAAGTCCGCCTCTATCTTCTTGAGCCTAGTCTCGACCTCCTGGTATTTGCTCGCCAGTGCCTTGTAGGCCTCAGAGTCTTCTTGAGCATCATCGGCAACGACGGTGAGGTAGCAGCCTTTGCGTATCTGTCTATGCTGCAAGACCACGAGAGCTACGATCTCGGTAACGCCGGGCTTGAGTGGGGTTACCTTGCCAGTGGTGTTGTCGATGGTAGCAATATCCTCACGGCTCGAGCTCCATAGGATCTCGGCCTCAGCTCCCTCCGGTTCGATCTTGGGCTCGAAGGTATAGGACTCTCCCACCTTGAGCTTGAGCGAAGAGGGGATCGTGATGTTGCGGAGCATAGGAGGCATAGCCTTGACGGTAACCTGCACAGAGGCCGTGGTGTTGCTCCCATCGAGCGCCTTGATGGTGATGGTGCAGGTGCCTGCGCCCTTGGCCCAGATGGTGGGCAGGCCTAGGTGTTGTCTAGAGGCGTCGAAGTCCGCGACCTGGGGGTTGTCTGAGGTGATCTGTACTTCTTTGCTCGAGGCATTGCTTGGGCTGATTTGATACTGAATGTTCCAAGGCTCCCCGACAAAGAATGGTGAGGGAGGCGCCGAGATGGTGATACTACTAACCTGCACCACCTTAGCCTTGACGGTTACCTCGCAGCTGACCGTCTTGCCCTCGCCTAGGCTCGTGGCAGTAATGCGTGCTGTACCTATGGCCTTGGCCGTAACAACTCCCGTTTGGCTATCGACCGAGGCAATACTGGGAGCAGAGGAGGCAAAGGTTACCCCCTTGTTTGTAGCGGTCTCGGGCGTGATGGTAGCTGTTAGTTTGGCTGTCTGATCGACGGCCAGCACTAGGCTCTCGGGCGTTAGGCTAACGCTCTCTACCTTGATATACTTAGCAGTGACGCGCACGGAGCAAACGGCGGGCTTGCCTCCCTCGGCAGGTGTGGCCGTGATCTTGACTACACCCTCTTTGACGGCCGTCACGAGCCCCGTCTCCGATACTCGTGCGATAGAGGGACTCTCGGACTTGTAGGTGATCTGTGGCATCTCAGCATCCTCGGGAAGGATGATTGGTTCGAGTTGCTTGGTGCTGCCCTCGACGAGGCTTATCTCAGTCTCGGCAAAGCTGATACCCTCGACAGGTCTGCGCACCAGGAGGTTGCAGGTGGCCTGGTGCCCACCATCAGTAGCGGTTACTGTAATGGTAGCACCTCCTCGAGCCTTGGGGGTGATGAGCCCCTTGTCGCTGATGCTTGCTATCTCGGGATTGTCGATCTCGTACTTGACCTCGGGGTTGTAGGGATTGGCCGGAGAGTAGGTCACGCCGAGCGAATACTCCTGCCCGATGAAGAGGTTGAGCTCTGTCGCTGATAGCGTAATGCCCATGACGGAGGGTTGTAGCGTTAGCTCGCGTACCGCCCCGTAGCCCGTACCCGCGGCGTTGGTGGCGTAGGCGCGGACATAGTATTTTTGGTTGCGCTCTAGTCCCTCCACCGTATGGATCTCGGTGCGCTTGCCTGCGCTGATCTCGTTGGTGAACTGCGCCGTTTGTAGGGTCGGGGTGGGGGCAATGCCGTAGACCAGCCCGCAAGCCGTCAGTGTGCCGTTGCCGTCACTGACTACGTTGCAGGACGAGGCAAAGGAGGTGGTGGTCACAGCCGTGATAGCTCCTGTCTCGACCTGGGGGATGGTGGGCGCCTGGTCCTCGTCTTTGCTACATCCGACAAGGGCGGAGAGGCCGAGCAGTAGACCTAATAATTTCTTGCTCATAGCATGGAGTAGTTGATATGTTTTTGTCAGTTTGAGAAAGCGATCTTAAGTGGCCCACCCCTAGGTCTACCTCTCTCAGTAGCCTGGGGCTGGCCTTGGGGGCCGAGTGGTATCACGCCTAGAGACAACCTCTTGAGGCAATGCCACTCGGAGCTTGTTGGGGGAGGGGAGCTACTGCCCTACGTAGGTCAGACGTACGCGTAGCATGGTCTTGCCCGTGTCGTTGTCTTTGTAGGTGTCTACGACATAAGCTAGACGAGTCTTGGCATTTTGGAAGAGGTCTGCCCCGTCTCGTTGACGCCGTACCCAGGGGTATCCAGCATCTGCAAAGAGCTTCTTGGCGGCGGGGATGATTACTCTAAGGCCATCTTCGTCTGTGCGGTAGACATAGCTGATCTTGTCGTAGGCCGCGAGTACGCCCTCGACATCATCTATTGCTTTGTGCTTGGCGTCGAGATTGAGCCCTACGCCAGGGATCCAGTAGGGGCCTGCGATAAGCGTTGTATAGCCACGTCCGATCTCGGGGCGGGTGGCCGTTGGCTTAGTTTTGTAGAAGGAGTAGAAGACGCCAGACATTTGGCTCGAAGCCGCCGTGTCGTAGCTACTACCTTGCTCTCGCTCCCATTGGTCGGCATCGCTCTTTTTCTTCTTGGCATCAATCTTGAGCGCCTGCGAACCTACCCACTCGGCCCACTCCCGTAGAGGAAGCTCTGGGAAGGTCTCGCCCTGCTCAATGGGCTTGGTCTCATCTTTGATGCGTTCGTGGCGTAGCTCGACACGCGTATCTTTTTGACTATTGATGCGGGTGATGTAGGCGACGAAGCGTCTATCGCCCACGCTCCTAGCGAAGTAGTGGAGCGCGTCCGTGGGGATGCGCATAGAGACGTCCTCGCTCATCTCGGTGCGGTCTATGAGCTCGAAGCCTTGCTCGGTCATAAATCGAGCAAACTCATCGTGCACCTTGTCCTCTGAGGTGAGGAAGCGCTCGGTGCCTTTATAGACCACAGAGGCCTTGGTGTATAGTTCGTCCTCAGCAAACGCATAGTCGTACTCGATAAACCCAGGGTTGCCCATGTGGGCGCTGGCAGCGAAATGATAAAACCGTAGGTTGTCGCCTCCTGGTACGCGTATGAGCTGGCTACCACGTGCCTCCTCCTCAGAGATCATACCGCGCACATTGAGCCTGGGGAGCATGATGGGGAGCATGTAGTATCGCTGTGCTTCTTGGACGATCTCGATCTCCTGCATCTTGTCTGCGATGGTGATGATGACCTTCGTCTTGCGCTCGGCACTACCCGCATTGGGCTGAGCCTCTACGCGTAGGCTATATACGGCGTTTTTGAGCTGTCGTACGCTGAGCCACGAGGCATCTTCGTCGAGCTTGTCGAGCTTGGCCTTTTGCCCGAGATGGGCGAGGCTGATGGTACGCTCCCCAGCTAAGCTAGAGAAGCGTATCTGTGCCCCAGCCTCCAACGAAAACTCTGGGCTGACGCCTTGCTGGACGATGACTAGACGCTGCAAAGCATCATCGGCACGTACGAGTAGGGTAGCGCGCCTGGGCTCCTCGCTCGTGTTGGCAGAGGCCGAGAGGGTGAGGACGTCGGCCGATCGCTGTATCGTCAGCCAGTCTACCGCCTGAGCCAAGGTGTAGCTCCAGTTGGGTTGATTGCTGAGGATATTGACCTGGTGATCACCAGCCTCGCTCGTCAGCTCGAGGGCATTGACGCTTAGGCTTAGGGTCGTCTCCTCCACGACCTCTTCCTGTTGCTTGCAGGCTCCGAGGCTCAGTAGCCCGACGAAGCATAGGAGGATGTGTAATAGTCTCTGTTTCATAGGTGTTGCCTGCTCTATCTGTCTAGCTTAATGCGTTGCTGTATCTCTTGTATATAGGCGCGTCGCTCTGCCTTGATACGATCGAAGCGAGCAAAATCTTTGTGCCTAAGGGCTTGCATCTGAGTGCTTGCATCGGCACGCTTGCTACGCTCGACATCGAGCCATATGTTTTGATTGTCGATCTCGACGACGACGAGCGAGGTGTTGGTCGCCTTGTTGTAGAAGAAGAAGTATTGCTCCTCCTGGAAACTATGCTCAAAGCCTGCCGTGCGCATCATGGCCAGGAACTCCCTGGTCAAGCCTGCCATACCCGATTGGGTGATGAAAAACACCTTGCGGTAGTGCTCTCCAGGCGTGATGCCAATCAGACGGAAGACATCATCCTTGAGCCCCTCGTACTTGGCGTTGTAGAGCGGGTCTCCTGGTAGGAGTATGCCCTCGTAGTCCCACTTCGTTACGCCATAGTACTTGATACGCGCGATGGGCTCTCCGCCTTGGCGCAGGAAGGTGTACCAGCAAACCTCCGTATCGCGCCAGAAGAGTTGCTCATGAAATGTAGCCTTGCGCTCCTCCACCTCTTTGGCAAAGATGCCTCCGGCCTTGTAGCGGTAGGTGCCGGTCTTGGCCTTCTTGTCTTGCGTTAGGATCTCTAGCCCCATCTTGTATCGACCAGCGATGGGCTCCTGGAGTATACACCCCGTGCCACGCTCGAGCTCTGGCCCAGCACCGAGGTAGGTGATCTCTTCGGCTAGGGGGAAGGTGGCAAAGGAGGGTTGCTCCTCGGTCTGGCGTACGCCCTGTGAGATGAAAACGGCAGCTCCATTCTCCCCCGCATCGAGTACCGTGGCCATAAAGCCATCGCCATTGACGGGGTCTTGCGAGTACTGGACAAAACGCCCCGTAGGATCTTTGCCCTTCTCATCAAAGCCATTGTCTTTCATGAACTGGTCAAACTCGGCATTGTCTATCACGTGCTTGTTGGAGACGTAGAATGCAGCGGCCTCGTTGTACAAGAGCTGATTGGGCGTATTGTATTGATACTGCACCAGGGGAGCTATCTCGCTGGCGACGTTGAGACGGTAGATGTTTTGCTGGTTGCGGTCCGTCGGGATCCGATTGCGCGTGCTCGATCGCTCTCGCTCAAAGGTCAGGGCTTGATTGAGGGTAACCGTCTTGCCGATGAGGGGCAGTACATAGTAGAGCTTGCCACTCTGTGAGACCACCAAGGTCTGCTGAGCCTGCCCACTGCGTACCTCTACGGTGGCTGTGCGTCCAACCTTGCCCTCGTTGGGCATGATCTCCACGACTAGGCTGGTGTCGCTCTTGTCCTTGACGAGTAGCCAGTCATTCCCCTGGGTAACCTCCACGATGACCTCCTCGCTGTTGGCAAAAAAGTCCACACTACGGACGCCCCCAGCGGCAGGGATGTCGCTGATGGTAACACGTCCCTCCTTGTTGCCAATGAGCTCGAGATGAATGTCGGCTGCCGTTTGCTCTACGGCTATCTCTCGTTGCTCAGAGCCACTGACGATGACGATAGAGCCACGTCGCATGGCTGCCGTAGGGTTCTCTGCCACGACGACACGCAGGTTGTGCTCCTCGCGTGATAGGCTGATCCAGCTGCCCTCCTGGGGCGATATATACGACCAGTCGCGAGCGTTGGTCTCTACGTGGATGAGCCTGTCCTCTCCGCCCTTGGGTACAGAGATGCTCTCCTCAGAGACTCTGATATAAGTATCCTCGCTGAGACCGTCAGCCTCGCGTATGCAGGCCGTCGTCAGCACCAGGCCACAGAGGAGGTATAGCAAGTATTTGATCCAATTGTACATAGCGTTGGTAATTGCTTTAGAGTGATACCCCTAGCCCAACGATGAGTTGAGACGAGGTAATACTATTGTTGGGTCTTCGATAGGTCAGATCAAGGTGTAGAGCCTTGTAGCGACCGCCAAGACCTAGGGACAGCATGGATAGACCATTGGTGTCGTGGGTGTAGCCAGCGCGTGCCATCACTAGCCCTCGGTAGCTATACTCCACCCCCGATTGTACCTGGGTAGAGGCTGCTTCCCTGGGGGCAAAAAAATGTTCTACGCCTAGCGCTAGGCGCACCCCATGATGCCAGGCGGTCGAGGCCAGCTCTCCTCCCAAGGCTAGCGAGCTAGGTGGGTAGACGGCTGTCCCTTTCTGGATGTAGGTAAACGAGGGGCCGAGGTTGCTTGCCTTAGCAGTAAGCGTGTAGTCCATCTGCTGGCGAAAGAGCTGGAGCTGATCGCGATACGATACTCCTAGGCTAGCGGTCATGGTGCTGACCATACGCATCTGATCGCTGATGATATAGCTCCCGACAACGAAGGGAGACCACTTGCCCAGGCGCAGGGCATAGCCCAGCTCTATGGTCATATCATATAGAGCCCTCTCTTTGCGCTGTTGCTCGCCCATGGTTATCTCCGTATGCCTCAGCCCGCCAAAGTAGCGTGTGCCGATGAGCAGGGCGTGTCGCCCGCCCAAGCGATAGGAGCCCGCAAGGCCTATGGCTCTGAGGGCCTCGGCCTCGACTTTTTGATGCTGGTAGTAGGTCGAGATAGATAGAGGGCGCTCGGCATATAGAGCGGCGCTCGGATTGGTGTATATATGAGCATACCGGCTATTGCCGTAGTGGGTCGCTCCGAGGGCAAGGCTCGCGACATCACCTCCCTGCGTGAGGATAGGCAAAGAGCGCTCCTGCTGCGCCTGGGCTCCTAGGGTGCTAAGCCCTAGGATGAGCCCCAGGATATATTGGTTTGCTTTCTTCATTGTGGCTTGCTCTAGAGTTTGACAAAAGTGTGTCGGCTTGTGCCCAGGGCTGTGATGGCCTTGAGGGTATAGGTCCCAGCACTCAGCTTGCGGATATCACATTTGACACGCCCAGCGCTAGGCGTCAGACGCTCGCTGTAAACCTTGCGCCCCGAGAGGGAGTATATCTCTATGTCGGCAGAGGTGACGCGCTGAGCAAAGACGATATTTAGCTCTCGTACCGCAGGGGTCGGGTAGACGGAGTAGACGATGCTCTCGCTGTCCTGGGCTACGCGTACCTCAAACGTCTTAGTGATCGGCTGGCTGATACCATCAGAGATGGTGATACGCACCTGGCTCTTGCCTACTGCTAGCCCCCGAAGCGAGAGGATGCCCTCTCGGTCTACCGAGACCTTGAGTACCTGTTCGTTGGCAGAGCTGGCGACGTAGGAGATATTCGCCCCCTGGCTATATCTGAGGATGCTCTTGAGGTCAAACGTACGAGGCTCTCCGCTGACGCTGGCAACGGGTAGGCTGATGGGTAGGCCATCCAGGTCGCTGGCGAAACTTGGTTCGATGTATTTGTAGACGACGAATGGTATCTCTAGCTGGCTAGTCTTGCCAAACTGGTCCTTGGCCTCTACCTGGATGGTGTACTGCCCCTCGGGAGCGATAGAGGCGATAGACACCGATAGGACGCCATCCTTGTAGGTGTGCGATACCCCTCTGGCTTCTCCCGAGAACCTAACGGCAATCGAGTGATCGTCGGGGTCGGTGAGCGGGATGCTGAGCTTGGCTCGCTCACGGACACTGACGCGAACGGCCTGGTCGGCTTGGTAGGAGAAGACAGGTGGGTGGTTGAGCTTGGTATGGATCTTCTCTACCTTGAGCTTCCCGATATTGCCCCAGCGGTCTAGCGATAGGATGCCTACGTAGTAGTCGGTGTCGTCTTCGAGGTTTTTGACCACGAAGTCCATCGTCGCTCCTGGCGCTATGCTGATGGCGTCGATGGTCTCAAAGGGCAAGTCCTTGATGTTGTCATCATTGATAGGCGTCTTGCTGTGGTACACCCGATACGAGATGGCTTGCCTATCGTCCTTGTCTGCTACGGCCGTCCATTCAAAGCGTGCAGAGGTCCAGGCGACCTGGCTCGAGAGTTGCTCGATGGTGTTGGGGGCTATCTTCTCGTCTGTGGCGAAGATAACACCCGCATCTATATAGCCCCTGCCCAGTCGTCCGCGCTCGCTGGCTACGTTGTTGGTGTTGATGCTCTGTGGGCGTAGCGACGTCAGCAGGATGTTCTCTAGCTTCTCGGCCGTAAAGCCCCGTTGCTCCACCCCGTATTTGGAGATGGCCAGAGCCGCTATCCCCGACACGTGGGGGCAAGCCATAGACGTACCAGCCATATAGCCATAGCGCCCATGAGGGAGTGTGCTATACACCTGCCCTGCATTCTCGCCCTTACTCTCTGATCGGAAGACATCGTCTCCACCAGGCGCCATGATGTCCACCCAAGCACCGCGATTGGTGTAGCTCGCTCGCACCCAGTTGGGCGCCATGGCCGAGACCGCAATAGTCGCCTCGTAGGCAGCGGGGAAGCAGAGGTAGTCGGTATCGTCATTGCCTGCGGCGAAGATGACGACACCGCCCTTCATCGGAGAGGAGGGTAGCTGATTGCCATGCTCGTCACAGCCAGCCCACTTGCGGAAGTAGTCAATAGCAGCCTTGACATCATCAGGGATCTGATCGACGCCGGGGAAGCGGTAGCCCCAGGAGTTTTGGCTGATGACAGCGCCGTTGTTGGCCCCGTAGACAATGGCGCGTACCGCTCTGTCTGCACTGGCAATTAGGACGTTGTACTCCTCGTCCTTGCCCATCTCCTGGCTACTCAGAGAGATCGACGAGCGCTCGCCAGCAAACGTCTGACAGCTCATCAGGCGTACGCCTGAGTTTGTCGAGCCATTACCACCAGCTACGCCAGCCACCCCTAGGCGGTTGTTGGTGCGAGCGCCCACCGTGCCAGCTACGTGAGTACCATGGCCTATACCATCGGGGACAATCTCTTTGCCCTTCTCGGCATTTTCCTTGAGGTCGCGCCCGACGTTGAAGTTCCACCCATGGATGTCATCGACAAAGCCGTTGCCGTCGTCATCGATGTTGTTGCCAGCGATTTCCCCTTTGTTTACCCAGAGGTTGTCCTTGAGGTCTTCGTGCTTGATGTCGATACCTCCATCGACGACAGAGACGATGACCTCGGGTCTGCCCGTCTCGAT